>CALVET010000064.1 GCA_944326675.1 Candidatus Gastranaerophilales bacterium | reverse complement strand
GTTGAACCGTTTGATTCTAATACATCAGATGTAACTCTGATTGAATATGGAAATTCTTCTTGTGACGGAAGTGCGGGAACGTTAGCTCTTTCAGCTAAATTACCATGACCAACTTCACGACGGCCTGGGCCTCTTAGGGGTTTAACTTCACCAACTGAGAAGCCTGGGAAGATATATTTGTGCATATAGTGTTTTGTTTTAATCGGGTCAACACCGTCAAGCTCTTGAGCCATACCGGGGCCAGCCAAAGTTGCAACTGATAAAATTTGTGTTTGACCGCGAGTGAAAACAGCTGAACCATGAACAACAGGAAGAACACCAACTTCACACCATATTGGGCGAACTTCTGTTACTGTTCTACCGTCTGCTCTTATACCTTCATTTTTAATCATGGCACGCATAATTTTCTTTTCAAGAGCTTTAAATTCTTCTGCTACAAAATCAATTCCTGTTTCTTCAATCATTTTAGCAATAGGGTGTTCATCTCCCAAAGCTTCAATTTTTTCTTTAACAGTTTCTTTGATTTTATCTAATTTTTCGCTTCTTTCATCTCTATCTGTTGTATGATATGCATCAACAACAGCGTCATAAGCAGTATCTTTAATAATTTGAGCTAATTCAGATGTATCATAAGGGTTAACAAATTCTTGTCTTTCAACACCGCATTCTTTTGCAAATTCAATTTGAGCATCGCATTGTTTTGCGATTTCAACTTGCGCAAATTCAACAGCTGCCATAATATCATCTTCTGTTACAAATTTGCAACCTGCTTCAACCATTATTACAGACTCTTTTGTACCTGCAATAACAATATTCATGTCAGATTTTTCATCTTGTGAATGAGTCGGATTTGCAATGAATTCTCCATCTATTCTTCCTACTCTGACAGCTCCCACAGGGCCTTCAAAAGGTGCGCCTGATAACATTAAGGCTGTTGAAGCACCGATTATTGATAAAATATCGGGTTGTTCTTGTTCATCATAAGCAAATAGTTGTGAAACAATTTGAACATCGTTTCTATATCCTTTAGGCCATAGAGGTCTGATTGGTCTATCTATTAATCTTGAAATTAAAATTGCTTTTTCTGAGCTTCTTCCCTCGGTTCTTGTGTAGCCTCCGGGGATTTTACCTACTGCAGACATTCTTTCTTCGTAGTCTATTAAAAGAGGGAAGAAATCTATACCCACACGAGGTTCTTTACTAACTGTTGCATGGACAAATAGCATTGTATCGCCGCAACGTACAGTAACAGAAGAAGTTGCTTGTTTTGCATACTTTCCTGTTTCAACTTCAACGGTTTTCCCACCAACCGTTAGAATCATCTTTTTGCTTTCCGGTTTGTTTGACATTTTTTTCTTCTTTCTTTTTTATAACCTTTGTTTTTATATGAAAATTTTATAATAAATCAATGTTTCACGCAATAAAATTATCATATGATACCAAAAGTCGTGCTAAAAATGCAAAGAGTTTACTCAAAAGTCGTGCTAAAAATGCAAAGAATTTACTCAAAAGTCGTGCGAAAAATGCAAAGAATTTACTCAAAAGTCGTGCGAAAAAATGTATTTTATGGTATGATAAATATATCATGTATAGATTTGCAATAAATTCATTGATTAAATGGAAAAATTCACAAAATCATAAACCTTTAATTCTTGAAGGTGCAAGGCAAGTTGGAAAAACTTGGCTTATGAAAGAATTCGGTAAAACTCAATATAAAAAAGTTGCCTATATTTCTTTTGATAATAATCCCAATTTATGCGCTGCGTTTGAAGAAGACTTAAATATTAATAGACTAATTGAAGCTTTAAATATTGAAGCTGGTTTTAAAATAACCCCTAATGATACTTTAATTATATTTGACGAAATTCAGGAATGTCCTTTAGCAATTACGTCTTTAAAATATTTTAATGAAAATGCTCCGCAATATGATATTATAGCAGCTGGAAGCCTGCTTGGTGTTGCATATCATAAAGGAACAGGGTTTCCCGTTGGGAAAGTTGAGTTTTTAAAATTAAACCCTTTAAATTTTCAAGAATTTCTTCTTGCTTACGGCGAAGATATGTTATTGGAAGCAATACAAAGAAATAATTTTGAAACATTAAAATTATTTAAAAATAAGTTAATTGACTTATTAAGGCGCTATTGCTACATTGGCGGAATGCCAAAAATAGTTGAATCATTTTGCAAAAACAGAGATTTCAATCAGGTCAGAAAATTACAAAAAGATATTTTAAAGAGCTATGACAACGATTTTTCTAAGCATGTGCCAAATAATTATATTGAGAGAACACGTCTTTTATGGAATGCAATACCTTCTCAATTGATAAAAGAAAACAAAAAATGTGTATATGGAAAAATAAAAGAAGGTGCAAGGGCAAAAGATTTTGAAATATCTTTGAATTGGCTTATCAATTCAGGTTTGGTTAATAAAATATCAAAAGTTGCAGAGCCAAAAATGCCCCTAAAAGCTTATGAAGAACCGTCATCATATAAATTATTTTTACTTGATATTGGGTTGTTGGGTGCAATGACAGATTTAAATGTTAAATCGTTATTAGAAAATGATAAACTTTTTAATGATTATAATGGCGCTTTAACTGAGCAATATGTTCTTCAAGAATTAAAAAGTGCAGGTAATTTTCCGATATTTTATTGGACAAATAACAAGTCTGAAATTGATTTTATATTGCAATATAAAGACAAAATAATACCTATAGAAGCAAAAGCAACAATAAATTTACAAGCAAAAAGCTTGAAAGTGTATATGGAAAAATATGATCCCGAAATTGCGATAAGAACATCTTTATCAGATTATAAAATAAATAAATCATTATATGATATTCCTTTGTATGCAATAGGAAATATGGAAAATATTCTTAATTATTTAGAGCCATTTCAATTAAAACTTTTTGAAAATATATAAAACGCTCCAATGAATTTATCAAAGAAGCGTTTTATTTTATTAAAAATCACTTGTATTGCTGTCAATTACTGTTGATTATCTCTTTTGCGAATTTCCATATATTCAAGAGTCTTTTTTCTTGGTTTTAAAAATTCAACACCTTGCTCTTCTAATTCTTGTCTTTCTTCATCCATTTCGGCATCGTCAAGGTATTTTTCTTTTATGCTGTCAAATTTTTCTTGCATATCAGAATACTTTGGACCAATTGTCGGATTTCCATCTTCATCATAATAAATTGAATATTCCGAATTATCAAAAACGCTTCCTGTAGAAGTTCTATCTTCTGATTTTAAGTTTTCTCCTGCCGGACGTGGTTGTTTTTGCGGATAAATGCCGCCCATTTCAGATAAATTCATGTTGCTCATAGTTGCTCCTTTTACTTTTGTAATTCTTATTTTAAACTTGGAGAATCGTCTGGCAACGGTTTGTCAGGCATATCTTGTCCACTTGAAATATTGTCATATGGCAACAGTTCATCAGGCTCATCAGGATTATCAGATGCTATTTTAGCAAATATATCCACAATTTCGTCTTTATTCTTTGTGTTCTTGAGTATATCTTCAATATCATCGGGATTAGATGCTATTTTGTCTAATATATCTGCAATTTCGTCTTTATTCTTTGTGTTCTTAAGTATATCTTCAATATCATCGGGATTAGATGCTATTTCGTCCAATATATCTGCAATATCATCAATATTCTTTGTTTCTGTGTCTGATTTAGAACTACCAATGGCTCCAAAAATACTTTCTGAGTCTTGTGATTTTGAGGATTCAATTTCTTCATTTGGCACACCCTTTTGAGTAATTTTATCCACACCAGATAAATTGAAATTAATGTTGTTCATAATTGTCTCCTTTTTTCTTTGCACTGCACCAACAAAATTTTTAATCGACACTATTTAAAATAAACTTTATAGTTTGTAAACAAATATTAAATTCAATTTTCTCTAAATATAAAAATATAAATCTAATTTACATGATGTATATAAATTAGATTTATAAACAATATATAAAATATTGTGTATACTTATTAATATCTTAAACAATAGCAGAATAAAATTTTTAAAAGAATGAGTTAAAAAATTTTTATGGATTTATTAAAAAAAATATTTATTTTTATTTTAATTTTAAACTCATTTATTATTAAGGCTAATGCCCAATATAAACACTCCGAAAAAAGTTACCAATACGCTTGGTGTGCTCAAAATAACGGAATAGCAGAATATATAAACCAAGATAAAACAAGAATTGATTGCCTAACTAAAACCCACGCTGTTGAATTTGATTTTGCCAAAAAATGGGCGGAAAGTGTAGGACAAGCGCTCTATTATGGGATTATGACAGGCAAAAAAGCAAAAGTTGTTTTAATTGTTGAAGAAGCAAAAGAAATGATGTATTTAAAAAGAGTTGAAAAATTATCAAAAGTGTATAATTTTGATGTTGAATTTGTTACAAATGCAATTTTAAAACTTGATAAAGACGGAAGATGCTCTTATTGCAAGTGTAAATGCAAAACCTAAAAGACTATAATGCTTGCTTTTTATAGTTTAATATATTTGTGCTAGAATGTTGCAATAATAGCATAAATTAAATTCCTAGAATTTATCTTGCCTAACTACTGGCATTTACACCTCGCATTAAATACCATGGTGCACAGAAATTTACTTTTGCGCTATTGTACGATTATGGCTTAAATATCTGCTATAACCTGATACGTAAACACTAAGGAGCAAATTTTAATGTGCGATAAAAAATCATTAAAACTATTAGAAAAAAGAATTTCGGATACCAAAATGATTTTGTACGATTTACAGGTATTCATTAAATTAGGCGCCCTTGCGAGCGATTCTAATATTATTGATGATGATTTACAGCTAAATAAATGCAGCGATGATTATTACATACTTTTTAGAACGTTAAATAAGAAATTAGAAAAAGCAATTAGAGTTCTTCAAACAGATTAGAGGGCTTAAGATTTAAGGCACGCGCAATTTTAAACACATTTTCAACTGTTGTATTTCTCTCGCCTCTTTCAATCATACCGATAAAATTAGGCGACATATCAAGAATTTCAGCCAATTCGAGCTGAGTTAAGTTTTTATCAATTCTTAATGATTTTAATCGCTTGCCAAATTTTTTTAAATCTCTCTTGCTCATATTTTAATTTTCGTGGTAATATAAATTTAATTGAACAAACTGAGCGTGCGTTTATATAGGTTATTTATATAAATAGCAATACTTTAAGAGCTAATACTGTTTGTGTTTTAGAAAGGTGATTTTATGAAAAAAGTTTTGATTTTGTTTGTTGCATTAATGTTTTTTGTATCAATAGCAGAAGCAAAAAAGCCTGCTTCAGCGGATGTTGCACCCATTGGTTTCAAGATTTTAGAAGCTAACAATATTCAAAAAAGAATTGTATTTAAATATACAATAGGTATTAAAAACCCTAGAGCAACACTGGATTATAAGCCGGAAAATATTGGTTTAGATTATACAGGCAGAGTTTTATGGGTGTATGGTGATGCTTTGGATTTAGCTGATAATGAAGATGAATTAGCAGGACTTTTGAGCCATGCAATAGCCATGGGCGAAAATTCATACAAGGGTTTATTTAGAGGCTTTTTCTCTCATTTTGCCTATATCATTTCTCCAAGACCAAAAGAAAATAAAGCCGATTTAAAAGCGGTGGATTATATGGTAAAAGCAGGTTATAACCCAGTAGCGTTAATTACAATTTATAGTAAAACTCTTGCTCAGACTCGCTATGAATGGTGTCATTATTATCCTTTGGCAACTAAAAGAATGGTAAATATTTATGGATATATTGCAAATAATTATCCTCAATATTTAAAAAACAATGCTTATGAAAATAATGTTTATTATCAAAACTTCTTGTTTAATACAACAAAAGAGATGAAGAAATTAGAAAAAAAATTAAACAGATAAACAATATATGAAAAATATGTACTATTATTATTTATTTTTATAAAATTTAGATTTAAATAGGAGAATTATGTTCTTAAGATTTTGTTTTGCAATAATAGCAACAGCCGCTATATTTTTTACTTGTTGTTTTCTCAGCGAAAATCGTGTAAATGATAAAATATCTGCTGCTATTATAATATTTGAAATATTTGTATTTATAGCGGTTGAACATCATGCATGGGGTGATTGATGATTAAAAGCATTGCTTAATCTATTGAAACTAAATTATAAAAATGCTATAATTTAGAATAATCATTTAAACTAAAATATGGCAGAATTATAATGAAAGAATATAAAGCAGGAACATATATTTTACATAAAGGTTATAAGCCTTTTGTACCATCATTTATTAATGAGGATATTGATTGGAAATTAGAAGAATTATCAAATTTACTTCAAGATGCAAGTCTGTGGTTAGGCAAACTAAATTCTTATGCTGATTTAATTCCTGATATTGATTTCTTTATTAAAATGTATGCAACAAAAGAAGCTGCAAATTCAAATCGAATTGAAGGAACAAGAACAACTTTTGAAGATGCAATATCTCCTGTTGAGCAAGTTAAACCAGAATTAAGAGATGATTGGCATGAAGTACAAAATTACATTCAAGCTATTAATTATTCAGTAGAAAAGTTAAATGAGTTACCCCTTTCGATGAGGCTTTTAAAAGAAGCTCACAAAATATTATTACAAGGTGTCAGAGGCGCACATAAGACCCCCGGAGAAATCCGTAAAACTCAAAATTGGATTGGTGGTTCATCTTTACAGGATGCATTTTTTATTCCCCCTGAACCTAATCTTTTACCTGATTTACTATGTGATATTGAAAAATTTTTACATAATGAATACATACAAGTACCGGAACTTATCAGAGCTGGTATAGCTCATTATCAGTTTGAGACAATTCACCCGTTTTTAGACGGAAACGGCAGGACTGGGCGACTTTTGATAATTCTTTATTTGATTAGTACCGGATTATTAAATAAGCCTGTTTTATACATTTCTGACTTTTTTGAAAAGAACAGAATGTCATACTATGATTCGCTTTCAATAGTAAAGCAAAATGATAATATTACGCAATGGCTCAAATTCTTTTTAACCGGAGTTATTGAAACATCAAAAAACAGTATCAAAACTTTTGATGAAATTATAAAGCTCAAAAAAAATATTGAAAATAAATTAACTAAAATTGGTAAAAAAGCAACAAATGGTCAAAGATTACTAGAGTTATTATATTCTAAGCCCAAAGTTAATTCCAAACTTGTAAGTGAAGGGCTTGAAATCACTCCTGCAACAGCAAATGGATTACTCAAAGCATTTGTAGAAATAGGAATATTACAAGAAAAAACTGGGTTTAACAGAAATCGCTTTTATGTGTTTGAAGAGTATATTAAAATTTTTAGATAAAATATATATTTTGGGCGCAAGCCCAACAATTATGAGGCAGGCGGAAGTTTTCTTCTTTTCGGTTCACTTTTCTTTTGCTCCTGTCAAATTCGCCTTACGGCAAGAATTTGAAACGTCGCTATTATAATGTTCCAGTGTCTTGCTCAACGCAAGCCACTTGGGAACATCGGCTAGCGCCCTCTTTTTCATTTCGCCGTTTGAGAGAAAAAAGAAAGCGTAAGCCAGAGTGAAAATCATTAAGGCGTTGAGCCTTAATGATTGAACAATTGATAGGCGACGTAAGAATTTGCGTTATTGCGCAAATTCCACAGGAGCAAAGAAAAGTGAATAATTACTTAAAAGCAAAAGTTGTTTAAAATAGATTTTAAAACAAAACTAAACGTTTTGGCTTGCACTCTGGCTTACGCATTTTTCTGGCTGTGGGTATCTCGACTCTGTTCGGCTAAAGACGCCTCACAATCTCGATATCCTACGCCAGCTATCAATAGTTACGACCAAAACTCATCGTTTTGGTCTTCACTCTGGCTTACGCTTTTAAAAAGCAACCATATCATCAACCATAAAACGATACAACTGAACATCATCCTGCACTTCTTTTGGTTTATCTTTTTCTTTTTCAAGGCGGATTTGTTCTTCTTTTGTTTCGGATTTTATCTCAACCAAAGGTTGTCCTTTTTCTCGATTAAAGATATTCCATTTAAAGCCGTCTATTAAACCATAATCGGTTTCGGTTTTATATGTGCCGAAATTTACCGCAAACACAGGATAGACGCTAAATAAAACAAATAAAAAGGTTAAAAATATCTTTTTCATACTTAAATATTAGCACAATTTAGGGTATTATAGAAGTATGTTTGAATATGATTACGAAAATGAAGATAAAGAACTTAAGCTCGTCGGTTTAGAGCTTATGTTTTTGACGCCTGAAAAATATTCAAACCCTAAAGGAATAACCGCTGTTGAGCTTTCTAAAAGAGTTAATTTAAGCCTTGATATTGTTAAAAAGAAGCTTAAAGTTTTATATGAACACTCCATAATAAGATGCAGCGGAATAAATCCAAGATATTGGAAATTTGATGAATATAATTTCCAAAGATTAGATGAAGATGATGAAATATATCAATTATTATGTTCCTTTGATGATGTAGATTTTGACAGGTATTTTTCATATTGATTAAGCTAAACGACATTATAAATATAAAAATAGAGAAACTAACCTATGGTGACTGCGCACTTAGCCGCTATGGCGAAGAAAAATTTGTTATTTTTGTGAAAGGTGCGCTTCCAAATGAAGAATTAAAAGTTAAAATCACCTCTCTAAATAAAAAATTCGCGCGCGCTGAAATAATTGAAATAATAGAACCATCACCCCATAGAATTAAACCGTTTTGCGCTTTATATAATGCTTGCGGAAGCTGTCAAAGCCAAATTTGCGATTATGATTATTTAATTGAACAAAAAACTCTAATTTTAAAAGATATTTTTAAAAACATAATTGATGAAAAATTAATTTATCCTATAATAAAAAGCCCGAAAACTCTTAATTACAGACATAAAATTCAATATTGCGCAAGGCAGACAAAAAATTCTAAAAGAATTTTATTAGGTTATTATAAAAACAACTCTCACGATTTAACAAACATTAAATTCTGCCCCGCTCAACCTGAAATAATTAACTCTATCGCCCAATTCATCAGAGAAAATTTTTCTCTTGATTGTTATGATGAAAAAACCCATAAAGGTTTATTAAAAAACGTTCTGTTTAGGATTAATTCTTCAAATGATGAAATCTTAATAACCTTTGTTTTAAATTCTACGCAAGATGACTTTATTAACTTTGAAAATCAAATTTTTAAATTCAGTAAAAAAATTTCCGCTCAATTCAAGGAATTAAAAGGCGTTTTTGTAAACTTTAACCCTTTAAAAACAAATAATATCTTAGGAAAAGAAACAATAAAAGTTTTAGGGCAAAATTGTATAATTGAAACACTAAAAGATAAAAAATATTATATTGGTGCAACTTCTTTTTTCCAAATTAACCCCCATGCTGCAAGTTATTTATTTGATATAGTTAAAAATTCAATTAAAAACAATTCAACAATTTTAGATGCCTATGGCGGAGTTGGCGCAATAGGAATTTATTGCAGCAAAAAAGCTAAAAAAATAACCCTTATAGAAGAAAATGAAAACGCTGTTTTGATGGCAGAAAAAAACTTCAAATTAAATAATATTAAAAATTACGAAATTTTAGAAGGGGACGCTAAAAAACATTTTATTAATTTTCAAAAAGAAAATAAAAAATTTGACTACGTAATTTTAGACCCGCCCCGCTCAGGCTGCGAAAAAGAAGGGCTTTTAGCAATTTCTAAAACCTCTGATAAAATAATTTATGTTTCTTGTAATCCTCAAACCCTAAAAAGAGATATTTTAGAATTGGAAAAGGAAAATTTTAAACCAAAATTCATTCAAGGAGTAGATTTATTTCCATATACTTACCATATTGAATCGGTTGTTTTACTTGAGAGGGAGCAAAATTGAATAAAAAATTTGAAAAAAGAATAGAAAATTTCAAGCTTCTAAAAAACTGCAAAGCTGATATTGAAAAAGCTGCAAAGTTAATCAAAGAGACCTTTAAAAATAAAAACAAAATTCTATTATGCGGAAATGGCGGTTCTGCTTCTGATTGCAATCATTTAGCTTGTGAATTTATTTCAAAATTTCAAAAAGAAAGAAAATCCCTTCCTGCTATTTCGTTATGTTCTAATAATTCAATAATAACCGCAGTTTCAAATGATTATTCTTTTGAAAATATTTTTACCCGACAAATGGAGGGTTTAGCAAATGAAAACGACATTTTAATTGCAATATCAACAAGTGCAAAAAGCAAAAATGTATTAAACGCAATTAAATATGCCAAAGAAAACAATTTAAAAGTTATTTTTTTAACAGGCAAAAATAAAACCAATCTTAATATTGATGTAGAAATTAATGCACCATCTGATATAACCTGTGAAATCCAAGAGCTTCATATTGCAATAGAACATATAATTTGTGAAATTATAGAAGAATAAAATAAAAACCACCATGAACTTACAAAATAAGTTCTTTTTTTATGGTGGTTTATATATAAAAACAAAGAAAATATGATACCAAAAGAAAGGCAATAATTAATCTATTTTCAATTTTTTAGTGTCTTCTTTTTTGTCTTGGTGCAGCTTCGGAAGTTCAATGTGTAAAACTCCGTTTTTAAATTCGCTTTTTGCTTCCTCAATATTAATGGGGTGTTCTAAAGGAATTGTTCTTACAAATTTTCCGTATCTAAATTCTGTAGTTTTAAGATCTTCTTCCTCTTTACATTCTTCAAATTTTGATTCTGCTTTTAAAGAAATTCCATTTTCCGTTAATTCAACATCAATATCTTCTTTATTAACATTAGGTAATTCCACTTTAATTTTATATTCATTTTTCTTTTCCTTAATTTCGACAGCGGGACGAAACGCTTTATATAAGGCATTAGTATTTTTATCTAAATATTCAATATCTCCAAAAGTATCTTTTAAAAATCTGTTTAAATCTTCGTGAATATTTTCAAAAAAATATGAAGGTTCTCTTTTCACAATACTAAATCTCATTATTTTCTCCTTTTATAAACTAGATAATATATTTTGAATTATTTTTCAAAATATAACATTGCCTTTTTGTTTATTAATTTGTAAACATTTTTTACAAAACAAAATAAATCATTAAAGTTTAAGCATAAATATGACGTAAATTAAAATATAAGGTCGAACAATAAAGGAGAGTTTTATGGCTCAAAATTACAACTTAGGTTCAAGATTTGGACTAAATGTCTCAACTCAATCTGCTAAGACTTATCAAGGTCCTAAAAAAGAAATAGATATCAACCCAGGTTCTCCTAATTTGTTTGATTCTATGTCAAATTATTTTATAAAAAATGAAAATGTATTTAATGGTGATGTGGCAAAAGAAATCAATATGTATTCTCGCCAAGCAATGATTGTGGGAATGAATTTAAAAGCGGCAGAAACAAAAAGAAGTTTTGATGTAAACATTTAAAAACACATAAAAAAAGCGGACTAATAACAAACTCCGCTTTTTTTATTTTGAAAATCTTTTGTTTTAAACCAACCCTAAAACTTTTTTGTACCAACTGAAGGTCTCTAATTCTAATCCGTTGAATGTTGTTTTTAAACATTGTTTTTTCAAATAGTGTTGAAATTCATCATTGAACTTAGATTTAATAGAAATCTGAGTTTCCGTTTTTTGAGTAGAAAGTGACATAAGAACCTCCTAACGATATTAATACAACTAACAACTTTTGCAAGCATTATACCACAAAAAAAATATTTTGTAAGTCCAACAAAGAAAAAATAAGTCAATAGGACTAGTAAAAGCGTTTAATAATAAGGATTTTTTACTATTGTAGTATTTATACATTTTTCTTAATATTGCTTAATATTAACATTTTTCGTGTCATATTTTTTCATTTATGTGTTTTATAGACTTTGTCTAAAAATATAAACAGGAATAATCTATGAAAATTGATTCAAATTTTAATTTTTACAAATTACAAAAATATAATACTAATTTTCAAAACAAAAACACAACTTCAAATAACATAAATAATACTCACGCAACAAACCTTAACCTCCAAGCAACAAACTACCCTGTTTTTTCCGGCGGTTACAGTATTGATTTAAAAAAGACATATCAACACTTAGAACAAGAAGATTATCCTGCAGGAATTAAATCCGAAGTTGAAAATTGCCTTAGAACAAATACCGATAAAACTCTCTATGACATTCATTTTGAAAAATATAAAGGAATAAATGACTGCTATTCTTTAGAAGAATTAAAAGAAAAATACCCTGAATTTAAAGATGTTGTTTCCGCTTATAGTGCCAATTCATCGGACAGAAGTTTTATAGGACAATGGAAAAACGGAAATTCTAATCTGTTTCCACCCAACGAAGATTTAACTTTACAATTAATTAAATTATATTGGGGTCAAGGTTTTTCATTAAAAGACCTGTCTAATTATTTTAAAAATTCATCAGAAGATGAAAAAGGTTTAAATTTTCATTATACACTTGATAAATTAAATATTCCAGTAATGACGGTTCGTTATGCTAAAGTTTTAAAATTATCTAATAAAGAATATAATGAAAAATTCACTCAAACACTCTCTCAAAAAATAAAAGAAGCCAAAGAAGAAAGACAACAAGAGCTTGAAGGCGAACCTGTTTATGTTCCGTCAAAACCTCACTCTGAATCGCACAGACAACATATTTCAGAGGGTCTTCTAAAATATTATAGCGAAAACCCTGACGCTATTTATAAAATGTCTGAAAGACAAAAGGAATTTTACGAAAAAAATCCCGACAAAAAAGAAGAACTCTCACAAATTATGGACATTGCTTGGAATAGCACTCCTGAAGGTAAAACAATAAAAAAACACTTGTCAAAATTCTTTAAAAAAGAATTTCAGAATGCTTTAAATAGGGATTTAATAAATCCTGCCAACTTTTCAACAGAAGAAAAAAATATGATGCAAAAATTCTGGCAAAAAAACACTTGGGCAAAGGAACAATTTTCAACAGCTGTCAAAAAAGGTTGGGATGCTATAAAAGCATTCAATTTAATAACACCTCAAAATGTAGACGGGGTTAGCGCAGCCATGATTAAATGTTTGCCTGAAAGAATCATGAAAAGAGTTGCAAAAATTGCACAAGACCATGGAGATAATATTCCGCAATCTTATATTGGTATAGCTTATTTAAATAAAAAAGATTTAATTGAAGAAAATGAAAAAGCAAAACCAATAAAAAGAAAAATACAAAAATATATAGACTTATATCTTAAACAAAATCCGTCAGAAGATGACAAAGTTGCAACAGCTCTTCATCACAGTATTTTTAGGTTATTTTGCGATTTAAACAATAATTCCGACAATTTACCGCCTGAAATCAAAAATAACGATGAAACAAAAATCGAGCTTATGACATTTTTGATATTTTTAAATGAACAAATCCCGATATTTAACAAAAAAGATAATAATTTTGCAATAAAGGCCGGAACAAGCATAAATACAATAAGAGAATTTTTATATACATACCTGAATATGGTCTTAATGAACCATACAATAAATACAAATATTCTTTCCGATTATTTTAATGATGTATATAACAAAATTTATAATTCAATAGATTTTAGGTAACACCGGCAATTTTCTCTAAATATTTTCCGTATCCGTTTTGTTTATATTTCTTCGCTAATTCAATCAGCTTATCTTTGGAAATATAACCCATACGATATGCAACTTCTTCAATTGAGGCTATTTTCATACCTGTATTAATTTCCATTGATTGAACAAAATTTGCCGCCTGTAATAAACTTTCAAAAGTACCTGTATCAAGCCAAGCAAAACCTCTTCCTAAAATTTCCACTTTCAGGGCATTTTTTTCAAGATAAATTTTATTTAAATCAGTAATTTCCAATTCGCCTCTATTAGAAGGTTTTAGAGTTTTGGCATATTCAACCACATGATTATCATAAAAATATAAACCTGTAACGGCATAATTAGATTTTGGATTTTTAGGTTTTTCTTCAATTGAAATCGCTTTATTGTTTCCATCAAATTCAACAACACCAAACCTCTCAGGGTCTTGAACTTGATAACCGAATACTGTTGCACCTTTTTCCCTTTTTCCTACCACCTTCAACATAGATGAAAAACCAAACCCATGGAAAATATTATCACCCAAAATTAAAGCCACAGGTGAATTTTGGATAAAGTCTTCAGCTATTAAAAAGCTCTCTGCTATACCTTTGGGGATTTCTTGTATAGCATAAGAAAATTTAACCCCGATTGAACTTCCGTCTCCCAACACTTTTTTAAAATTATCAATATCATAAGGACTTGTTATGATTAAAATATCCTTAATACCTGCCAATAATAAGGTTGTAATAGGATAATAAATCATAGGTTTATCATATACAGGTAAAAGTATTTTTGAAATAGGTAAACTTGCAGGATACAGCCTAGAGCCTGCACCTGCGGCAAGAATAATACCTTTCATCTATTTTTCTTCCTTGTTTTCAGTTTCTTGTTGAGGTTTATTTTTAGAAGCTATTTTTTCTCTAACTTTTGTTTCAATTTCAGCTAAAATATCAGGGTTTTGTTCTAAAAATTCTTTTGCTTTTTCTCTGCCTTGACCTAATTTTTCATCATTATAGCTAAACCAAGCACCAGCTTTTTTAATAATATCAAAATTTACAGCAACATCAATAATATTACCTAAGGCACAAATTCCCTTGCCATATATAATATCAAACTCGGCAACTTTAAAAGGAGGTGCTACTTTATTTTTAGCAACTTTTACACGAACTCTGTTACCTATATCTTCATTATCTTTATTTTTTACACTATCACATCTTCTTATATCAAGACGAACTGAAGCGTAATATTTTAGTGCATTACCGCCCGTGGTAGTTTCAGGGTTTCCAAACATTATACCGATTTTTTGTCTTAATTGGTTGATAAAAATAACGGTTGTATTTGTTTTACCTACAATACCCGTTAATTTTCTTAATGCTTTTGACATTAAACGAGCTTGCAAACCCATTTGCTGTTCGTCCATGGCTTTTTCAATTTCAGCTTTAGGAACTAACGCCGCAACCGAATCTATTACAATAACATCAATAGCGCCTGAACGAACTAATTCTTCAGCGATTTCTAATGCTTGTTCACCTGTATCAGGTTGAGAAATTAATAATTGATCAACATCAACTCCCAAGTTTCTTGCATATTCAGGGTCAAGTGCATGTTCAGCATCAATAAAAGCAGCAATTCCACCTTTTTTTTGAGCATTTGCAACAATGTGCTGTGCTAAAGTTGTTTTACCTGATGATTCAGGACCGTAGATTTCAATTATTC
>CALVET010000063.1 GCA_944326675.1 Candidatus Gastranaerophilales bacterium | reverse complement strand
TCATTTATACTGTATTTATTTTCAAACTCTGACTGTAAATCAAGTGGAATTTTTATTATTATTTTTTCTCCGCCCTTAAGTTCTGCAAATAATAAATATGCATAATCTTGCAGCATTGATGAAATTAGATTACTTATTTGAATTCCTTCAACATTCATCCCTTTAAGTGTATCGCCCTTTAAAACAATAATTTGTCTTAAGTTTTCCTCATTCAATATTTTTAATTGAATTTCATCTATTTTAACAAGTTGCCCCTCTTTAATATCTTCAAAATTGGTAATTTTAACACATTTATTAATAATCTTATCCAACAATCTTGACTTTGTTGTTTTTACCTCAAAAGTCTCTATTACTTTTGATACGGCATTTTGTGTTGATGTTTTAGATTGATTTATAGATGCGCTTGCTTGAGCCAAATAGCTTAATTTGCCATCTAGAGAAGTTGTTTTCGAATTTGACCACTCGTTTGACCTTTCCTTTGTTCTTGAACTTATAACTTCATTATTTATCATCATTGAAATTTCGTAAGTTTTAAGAAAGTTCAAATAATAAATATTAAAAGATTCGGCATTGAATTCAGTTGTTTCAATATTTTTCCCCATGTTTTTAATTATACAACAAAATAATAGGGAATATGGCCATCTGAATTACTTTCTATATAACTAAAACCGTTCTTTTAAAAAGTGTTTTTATAAATTAATACTAGGCTTGAGAAAAAGCAACATAGAAGGAGAAAATTAATCATCATAATAGAATATATTTATTTCTTCTTCTCTTATCTCAGAATCAAGATTTTCTAAAATTTCATAATTAATAATTGGAGTATTTTTTACAATTCTTTTTAGACTATCACTCACCCAATCTATATTCCAAATCGAGGGATTTGACTCATTTATAACCAAATTACAAATATTTGAATTATAACTTTGAAAATAGTCATCATTGTATGCTATTCTCTGCAACCAAATTTCCATATATTCTGTATTAGGCTTCTCTTGTAGTTTATTTTTTATTTTATAAATAATATTAAATCTTTTATCGAAATCAGTAATATATGCTAAAGATTCTCCTATTATTGCAGCTATTGTAGGATAAACTCTTGGATTATTATATGCTATGTGAAAAGCTACACTAATTACAGGAATTATATTTTTATCATTTTTTGTAAATTTTAAATTTTTATTATATTCCGTAAGTAATGATTGTAAACTACCGGAATTTGGAAATTTTTTAGAAAAATCATAAATTCGAATAATTTGTTTTTGTAAATTACCCTTATTAGGGCAAAACTTATATAAATCCTCCAAATGAGATATTCTATATAATTTATCTTTTTTTAATGAACCTTCAATAATATCTTCTGTTTTTTGTGTTTTTGTTGCGCTAAGCTTAAACCCCAAGTCTATCATGACCTCGGTTAAAAATTTAATTATTTGATTTCCTGTTTGTGTATTATTTACAAAAATACGATAATCATCTCTATAGCGAATAATTTTATATTCATCGATACCACTAGTTTGTAACTTCTCTGATAAAAGTAAATCAGCATAGCCCAAAACTATTTCTGCTATAAAATCCATCAAAACAGAACCCTGAGGAATGCCATTTGTTTGACCACATGTCATTTGTCTAATTAAAAAATCAATGTCATTACCTTCTAATTTAATAGTTTTATCTTTAACTGCCCGTTTTGCTAAATCCTTACCATGTAAAGCCCAAGCAATAACATGAGTATATATAGAGCCATAGCAATCAGTAATATCTGTTAAAAATAAATATGAATAATCTAATGTTTGTTCTATGGATAATTGCTCTACTTCATTCCACCAATTTGAAATTTGGCTTGCTTTTTGATTTCTTTTGGGCAAATTTAAAACTGGAATTGCTTTGCTTAATATATTTTCATTTGCTTGAAATTTTTCAAACCTGTTTTTAATCAATTTCCAAACATCATCCTGCGTTATGTAATTCACCAATGCAACATACACTATAGGATTCAATAATTGCAATGGTCGCCAAGCATAACAACCATCTTTATTATTATAAATAATATAATTTACATTATCATAGCTAGATGGTGGAATTCCATTATTTACAAAAAATGTTTTTAATTCCTTATTTTGTAATTTTTTATCTATTTTTCTAAGTAAATTTTGAAAAGTAAAATATGAGGGCAATAAAATATTAGAATAATTTTCTTCTTTAAGAAAATATTCTTTTGCTTTATTTGCAGTTAAATTTAGAACATTTTTGGCTGCCAAACTTTCTTACCGTAAATATTGTACTACCTGTTCATAATATCATAAATATATTGAACTTTTTTATGGTAGTATTATTTTAGGATTAGCATAAAACAATTTGTATATGCAAAAAATAGTTTTAAAGATATTCATTAATCAATTTATAACATTAAAACATGTTATCTTTAAGCGCTATGATTAACAAAACAATAACATCATGATTTAAATTTCTAAGTTTGGCAAGAAAATCATTTAACTGTTTTAGGAAATTTAAAATGGTGCAATTTATATATCCTACCTGCACAATTAACACATCTTGTTTTATTAAAATTTTTGGGATGAAGTGGATATTCTTTTGTATTTTTACAAAAAGTATATGCTCTACTTCTCACTTTTTTGAAAATTTTTTCAGCCTGTTTTTTAATTTTTTCATTTTTAGGTTTACCCCAAGCAACTAAAACATCAGAAATATTTTCATTTAACACTTCATCAATAACTTGCAAATTTTTTTCATTATATTTATCTTCTTTAAAATATGATAATGCTTTTGAACTGTCCGGATTTACAATAGCATAGAGATTTAATACAATTACTTCTGTTTTATTTAATAATCTTGCTATTGAAATTACATTCTGAACAGTCATATCAATTTTTTGATTTATTCCTGTATATGATGGATTTAACATAATTACTATTAAACTAGATTTTTCACTGTTGGTATTTAACTCTATTTCTAAATAGTAACGATAATCCTTATTATTTTCGTCAAATAATATTTCGCATTTATAACTACCGATTTGTTCTGTTTTTATATTTGCATTCAATATACTCATATATTAAATTTATCACAAATTATTCTATTAATTTACAATATTTATTTTTAGAAAAACAATTAATTGTATTAACTTTAAATTTATAGAATAATGCTAACTAGACTACTAGCACCACCATAAAAAAGAGCCTTCAAAAGGCTCTTTTTTAATGTTTATTTTTTCAGCCTAAAACTACAAGCTCAATTCGTCATAATATTCTTTTAAATATAAATCAGCTCTGCCAATTTATAACTTCATAAAATTCAAATTCATGGTAAAATTAAAAAAAGCGTGTGGGAAGATATGAATCCAGAAGAAAAAGCAAGGCTTAAAATTGATGAAGAATTAACCAAGGCAGGCTGGGTTATTCAAGACAGAAAAGATTTTAATAGAAATGCTTCATTAGGCGTTGCTGTTAGAGAATTTTTAATGCAGGATAATACAGAAGCTGATTATTTGCTTTTTATAGATGGAAAAGCTTGCGGAGTAATTGAAGCTAAAAAAGTTGGAATTTCATTAAGTGGTGTAGAGAATCAATCAAAAAGCTATTCTTGCAATCTTCCTGAAAAAACTCGTTCTTGGCAAATGCCTTTACCTTTTATTTACGAAACAAATTCGCAAGAAATATACTTTACTGATGCCAGAGATATTAATGCGTGTTCTCGTAGGATTTTTAATTTTCATAAACCTGAAACTTTGTTAGAATTATTAAACCAAAGCTCTACACTAAGAAATAATCTAAAGTACATGCCAGAACTTAATACAACAGGTTTGAGAGATTGCCAAATTGAAGCTATTAAAGGATTAGAACAATCATTAGCCAATAATCAAAAGCGTTCTTTAATTCACATGGCAACAGGAGCAGGGAAAACCTTTACAGCTTGCAACTTTGTCTATCGTTTGTTGAAATATGCAAAAGCCAAAAGAGTATTATTTTTGGTTGATAGAAACAATTTGGGTAAACAAACAAAAAAAGCATTTGACGATTTTGTATTGCAAGACGAAAACAGAAAGTTTACAGAAGTCTATATTGCGCAGCAATTGCAACATAATAAAATTGATAAAGATGCGAAAGTAGTTATAACGACTATTCAAAGGCTTTATTCAATGTTATGCGACGAAGAAGATTATGATGAAACAAATGAAGAAGTTTCCGCATACGAAATAGGTTCACTTGGCAAACCTAAAGAAGTAATCTATAACCCCAAAATACCACCTGAATTTTTTGATTTTGTAATTGTTGATGAGTGTCACAGAAGTATTTACGGCGATTGGCAACAAGTTCTTCAATATTTTGATGCGTTTACAATTGGTCTGACTGCAACACCTTCTATCTATACTCTAGGTTATTTTAATAAAAATGTTGTTTCAGAATATCCTCTTGAACGCTCTATTGTAGATAAAGTAAATGTTGATTGTGAAATATTTAGAATTAAAACAAAAATTAGTGAATACGGAAGCAAAGTTGAAGCAGGTTTTACTGTTCCTATAAGAGACAAAAAGACAAGAAAAATAATGTATGAACAGTTAACAGATGATATTTTTTATGACAAAAACGCATTAGATAGGTCAGTTCTAGCTCCAAACCAAATAAGAACAGTTTTAGAAACTTACAAACAAGCAATATTTACTCAACTATTTCCAGAACGTGAGCCAACTTGGATTCCAAAAACATTGATTTTTGCGAAAGACGATAACCACGCAGAAGAAATTGTAAGAATTACAAGGGAAGTTTTTGGAAAAGGAAACGATTTCTGTAAAAAGATTACATATAATATAGGACATGAAAAGCCAGAGGAATTAATTAAAGCTTTCAGAGTTGACCCCAATTTTCGAATAGCAGTAACTGTTGATATGATTGCAACAGGAACAGATATAAAACCTCTTGAAGTCTTGATATTTATGCGAGATGTAAAATCTCAACTATACTACGAGCAAATGAAAGGACGTGGAGTAAGAACAATTTCTCCAACAGACTTAAAAGGTGTAACACCAAATGCAGAAGTAAAAAATCATTTTTACTTAATAGATGCAGTAGGCGTTACTGAAAGCAAAAAAACAATATCTCAACCACTTGAAAGAAAAAAATCAGTTTCTTTCAAACGCTTGTTAGAAGATGTAGCACAAGGCGCAATAGATGAAGATACCCTATCAACTCTAGCGGGTAGAATTACAAGACTTGAAGCAAACCTTGAAAAAACTGATATTCAAAAAGTTCAAGAGTATACTCAAGGTAAAACACTCTCTAAAATAGCTAATGAAATAATGGATACTATTGATTATGATTTAATTGAAAACAAAACAGAAAAAGAAATTGAACACTTGAGAGATGAAGCAGTAAAACCATTTAACCAACCTGCACTAAGACAACTTTTGCTAGACCTTTCAACAAAATCAAAATTAGTCATAGATGTATATTCAACAGATGAAGTCATAACTTCTGAATTCAGTCTAAAAAAAGCCCAAGACACAATAAACAACTTTAAAGAATTTATAGAACAAAACAAAGATAAAATTGACGCACTCTCAATTATCTATAATACGCAATACAAAACACGCCATCTGACTTATGAAAAAATCAGAGAACTTTCAAACAAACTTGCAACAGAAATCCCGCCACTGGAAATTACAGGAATCTGGCATGCGTATAAATTGATTGAACAAGATAAGGTAAAAAGTACAACTGATCCAGCAAAACTACTAACAAATTTGGTTCAACTTGTTCGGTTTGCAATTGGTGCGGATGAGGTTTTAGAAGATTTTTCATCCGTTGCAAACTCTCGTTTTGAATTGTGGAAAGGTCGTCAAATCAAACGTGGTATAGAATTTAGCCAAGAACAAAAGGAACTTTTGACAATTATCAAAGATTACATAGTCGCAAATGCCTATGTTAACGCTGATGATATGCAAGATGCACTATCAGACAAAGGCGGAATATTCAAAGCTCGCCAAGCCTTTGGGCAAAACCTTGACTCAATCCTTGATGATTTGTCATTAGCGCTTGTTGGATAAATCATTTTTGTGATAAACTTTAACTAAGGTTGCTACAATGTCAAAAAAAATCAACAATGGTACAATAAAAAACATAAAAATATCAGGCTTTAAATCTATAAAAAATATTGATTTAGATTTAGAGCCTTTAAATATAATTATTGGAGCCAATGGAGTTGGCAAATCTAATTTCATTAGCGCATTTAAATTTTTAAATCAAATTGTAAATAAAAATCTTCAAAATTATACTGCACTATCAGGGGGTGCTGATAATTTTTTATATTTTGGAAGTAAACACACGGATAAAATAGAGTTCACCTTAGATTTTGATGTCAATGTATATTCAATATCTTTAATCCCTGCCCAAAATGATTCTTTATTAATCAAGGAAGAAACTGGCTTATTTAGACCAAGCAAGATTAATTATTGGGGAAAAGAAAAAACAAGATATATCACAAATAGAATTTCAACAGAATCAAATTTACCAACCAAAGGAAATATGACAATAGGAGAACATATTTCTGTTTTTCTGAATAACTATAGAATTTATCATTTTCATGATACAAGTAAAACTGCAAAAGTAAAAAAAACAACAAACATTAATGATAATATTCAATTGCAAACAGATGCTGCAAATTTAGCGAGCATGCTATATTTATTTCAAAAAGAATATGAATTTGAATATTCTAATATTGTTGATACAATAAAACTTGTTGCGCCATATTTTAAAGATTTTTTATTAATTCCTGATGTTAATGGAAATATACTTCCAAGATGGAAACATAAGGACTGTGAAAAAATTTTCACATTTGATGATTTATCAGATGGAACATTAAGATTTATTTGTCTAGCTACACTTTTGCTACAACCATTAAAGTTTCTGCCAGATACAATCTTAATAGATGAACCTGAATTAGGACTTCATCCGCACGCAATTAGCGTTCTTG
>CALVET010000062.1 GCA_944326675.1 Candidatus Gastranaerophilales bacterium | reverse complement strand
AGCCGTCTCAATGATATCATCAATATTCAAATAATGTTCTTTAAACAAAAGTTCAATATCGGCTAAAACCTGAATTGGAATGCATAAATGCATAACATCAAATATTCTTCTAGCGCTGTCAACAAGATTTAGTTCATACTCTATTTTTTCTTTTAAATTGTTTATTTCAAGCTCAAAACAAGCTTTTTTACCTAGAGAAGAAATTGCATACTTTGAAAGGCTTGATAAAACTTTATCAAACTCAAGGGCAATATAATGGTCATTTAGGGCTAATTTTTCCATAGCTAAATTTTAGCATTAAAAAAATTTAAATTAAATATTTTAGCTTACTGCTTGGCGAACCCTTTCAAGACAAGCGCTTGACGATATATCCCACTCTCTTTTTGTAATTCTAATTACATTGAAGCCGCAGCGCTCCATTATTGCCTGCTTTTTCATATCGTTAAATTTAGAGGAAACATTATCTTGAACTCCGTCAACTTCAACAACGGTTTTATCAATTACAATATCAGCACTGACAGAACCCATTAAAACTCCCGCTTTAATTTTATTTTCTTTATCAAACGACGGAAATTCTTCTTTTATTGCTTCAAATACAACTTTTTCAAAATCATTTTTAAAAGTATCTTTTGTAATGTTTGAATTAATTTTTCTTACATATTCAAGGTAATCTCTTAAAAGCCCTTCAGGAAGTTCATTTATATCTCTTGAAATAAAATTAATCAGTTTATATTTTGCCCTTGTTATTGCAACATTGAAAAGATTGGGTTTTTGGGCAAATATCAAACTTTGGCTATGAGAATTTGGCGCAAAAGTCCAAGACAAAAGCATAATATCTCTCTCATCACCCTGAAACGTATGCGCTGTACCTACATCAATTTTGTGTTTTAGGATTGTATCGCCGTCAAAAACTTTTAATATTGCTTTTTTAATTAAATCAACCTGTGCTCTAAATGGTGATATTACACCGATTGAAACAGGATTAGAAGAATTTTCTTTGTCTTTTATAATCAATTCTTGAATTGTCTTAACAACTTCTTCACATTCAGGAACATTTCTTGTGGCATCATGGTCAACTTTGCCGTCTTTAACTATTCTCAGTTCAACAACATCGCCATTATTTATATTAGGGCTCATTATTTTAATTTTGCCGCCATAAAATTCTTTGCTTGAAAATTCAATAATAGGAGCGCTTGAGCGAAAATGCTCATCTAAAAGGACAGGGCTTGTTGAATAATAATTAGCCAAATCAAACATGGAATTTTCTCTAAAACGCCACATTAATTGATATCTGTCATCAATATTATATTGAGATAAGAAGCTTTGTTCTTTTGCTTTTTCCAAAAAAGATAAATGCGGCAGTTGTTTGTCGTCCCCTACAATTATAGCCTTTTTGGCTCTGAATAATACAGGAATACAAGAAGCAATATCGCATTGAGAAGCTTCATCAATAATTACAACGTCAAACATTGCAGGTTTTAAAGGTAAGCTGTTTGATATCGCATAAGTTGTCGTACACCAGCAAGGAAAAGCGGATAACAAAGGCTTAAAGTCCTCGCGTTCCAAGACCCTATTTTGCAAATTAGCTTTTCTTGAAACCAAAGACTTAGCATGAATCATCAATCTTCTTCTTTTTTGTGCATCACACAAAATATTTTTTAATGATGTTCTTCTTTTATTTCTTAAAATATCAATTGCTAATTTCTTTTGTTTTGATTTTAGGGTTTTAATTCTTCTTAGAATTTGATGAAGATTACCCTTTGAATTAATTTCATCTTCAACTTGTCTTAATTTTGCTTCTTCAAGAGCAATATTAAGTTCATAAGGTAATCTTTTTAAAATTTCCTCATTTAAAACTTTGTTTAATTTTAAAAGTTTTTTAATTTTTCTATAATCAAAAAATAATTTAATCTTATCAAAAATATTTTTCTTGTATTTTTCTTCAATTTCTTCAATGGTTGAAAAAATCTTTTTAACCTCTTCCAGTTGATTATATTTTAATTTTTCAACAATCAAAGTAAGTCCTGATATTGAATCTTTAGCTTGCTCAAATTCATCATAAATTTCTGTATATTTTTTTTCTAAGGATAAAATTGATAAAGCAGAATCTTCAAGCCTTTTAATATCTTTTAAAAGGTCTTTCATATCATCAACATCAGCAACCATATTGTCATCATAGCTGCCATTTAGCTCAACTTTATTTGACAATAACTCTTGAAGCTCAATGTTTAATTGTTTTTGATAATTAGCTCTTCCTGCTCTTAGTGCTAAATACGGCGCATCTAATTCGTTTAATCTTTGCGCTACAACATCAACCGCTTTATCCATACGGCTTGCAACCAAAACAGTCTTACCTGTTGCAATTAAATGTGCTGCAACATTAACTATTGTTTGGCTTTTTCCTGTCCCCGGAGGTCCATAAACTGCTAAAAAGTCGTTTTCTTCTATTTTTCTTATGACTTCTTCTTGTGAATCAGATAAGCTCAAAGGAGTAACAGGGAAAAAATTCTTTAACTCCGTTTCATCAATTTTAATTTCAGATTGACCGCTTGATTCTAAAAATTCTTGATTGATAACATTTAAAACGGTTTCCCTATGAACCCCTGAAGGCTTTTCAGCTATTTGCATAAGTTCATGCAAGACACCTGCGGTAACAGTCGGACGAGTGGTTAAAATAACTGCCTGAGTTCTTTCAAGACTCAGCGTATCAACTTTTACTTTGGGGCTTGATTGAATATTTTCAATTGAATCAAAATCAAAATTTCCGTTTTCAATATCTTGAATTGTTGTTTCTCTATTATAAAAGTCATTTTCATCCTGCTTAATATCAGATGTTGCACCAATATTTAGCGAGATTTCAATATCAGGAACAAGAGATTTTAAAGTTGTTAAAAATATATTTAGTTCATCTTCTTTTAAAGGCAAACTAGGAACAACATCCAATAATCCGGATAACATCGCATCTGTCTCTTGTTCATCTTCTCTTTGAATTAGCTGCGCAATTGCCCCCGTATTTAAAGATAATACATCTTCTTGAATTGATAATTGAAGATTAACACCAACACGCTCTAATTTAGCAGGGGCATATAATAAAGGGGTTAAAAATTCGTTATTTTTCTTTGTTTTACCGTTTTTTCCAACCAAAAACAAAAACCCGTAGATTAAATATTTATCTTTTTGATTCATTTCTGATTGAATCATTAATTCGGTTAAATAGCTGTTTGTGCCATCCAAACTTAAAGGTGTATCAAAATTAGAAAATACTTTTTCTTCGCCATCCAAAAAAGCCCATTTATTTTCTTTATCCCCCTTTAAATTTCTAAAAGTTGAAGATTTAACTTCCTCACGAACACAGTCATGGAGATAATTACAGATTTTTTTTATAAAACTTCCCCTAAATGCATTTTTAATAGCGGACGGCACAGATTGCAACATAAATAATAGCTTCCTTTAATAAAATATATTTTACAAATACTATTATTCTATATAATTAGTTATTTGATAATCCATCATTTCAATTAAATCTTTAAGCATATTATCTTTTGTTATGTCAAATTCTTTAGTATGAGAATCAACGATATCATCATAATATACACAAGGATGAATTAAAGCTTCAACAATATCTGCGTTTTTAACTTTCTTTAATCCTTCTAAGATTGTATTAGAATTCATCATGGAAGTATAACTAACGCCAATTAAATAATCATTAGTTTTGAGATTATATTTTTTTACAATTTGCTTATTTTTTAATGAAAAATGGTTTAACAAAATTACTTTAATTAAATTTATCGGATTATATTTATACCCCTTAACAAAATATGGAATTTCGTTTTGTGTTCTTATTTGTTTAATATTATATTCATTTGCTAATTTAGCACAAAGCTCAAATATATTAGGAATTGAATGAACGTGAACATGGGAGTCAATATGACTCGGCTGAAAAGTTTCAAGCGCAGTCTCAATTTGAGAACGAAATTCCTTTTCAACCTGTGCTAAAAAGATTTTATTTTTTGATTTTAATAATAAAGATAAATATCCGTTATTAAAATTGCCATATCTGTCACATAGCAAATTTAACCTTGGGTTTATTGCTTTTCCTTCAATTAAATTCAAATGCACCCCAACCCCAAGATTAGGATTAGGCAAAATCACTCGATATAGAGCATCTTTATAAAAAGGCATGTTTGTCATTACACTTGTGCTTTTTAAAAAGCCGTTTTTAAACCCCTCTAAAACAGCATTATTATGAAACTCGCTTTTTCCTAAATCATCAGCATTTAAAATAAATTTTTTCATATCAACCTCAGAAATGATTTTACCACAAAAGATTGCATGAGTTTTTTTTAGCATGTTAGTATTTAAAAGGAGATAATAAAGATGGCAAAAAATACAATACTTGCAATAGTAGTTCCTTGTTTTAACGAAAAAGATTTAATAAATTCAACAACCCAAAGACTTCTTGAAGTCCTATCCGATTTAGAAAAAAAAGAAAAAATTTCGGATAAAAGCTATCTTTATTTTGTTGACGACGGCTCAATAGATAACACTTGGTATGAAATAGCCAAGAACGTCGCAAGACACCCTAATAAAGTAAAAGGATTAAAATTCAGCTCTAATTTTGGAAATCAAAAAGCACTTTTAGCAGGCATGCTCCAAGTCAGAAAAATCGGATGCGATGCTGTTGTTACAATTGATGCTGACTTGCAACAAGATGAAAATAAAATTGAAGAATTCATTGATAAATATGATGAAGGATACAAAATTGTTTTCGGTGTTAGAAACGACAGAAAAACAGACACATTTACCAAAAAATTTACAGCTTTGGCCTTTTATAAAGTTATGGCAATTCTAGGTGTTAATATTCCAAAAAATCATTCTGATTACAGGCTTGTATCTCGAGAAGTTTTAAATATATTAGATGAATACAAAGAAACAGATTTATTTTTAAGAGGATTTTTCCACGCCATTGGTTTTAGAAAAACAAAAGTCATGTTTGATGTTAAACCGAGAAAAGTCGGAAAAACAAAATATAATTTCATTACACTGCTTGGTCTTGCAGTTAACGGCATAACATCATATAGTATAGTACCGCTAAAATTAATCTGTGTATTAGGTATTATTTCAACTATATTCGGTTTTTCAATGGGAATATGGACAGTAATAGCAAAATTTGTTTGGAATGATTCACCCAACGGCTGGGCAACAGCAATAATTATAAGTTCATTCTTTGGCGGTATTCAATTGTTCTGTATTGGAATTGTAGCAGAATATTTGGGTCAAATTTTTAGAGAAGTAAAAAGACGCCCCAGATACCTAATTGAAGAAGAATTATTGTAATTTAGACCTCAACTACCCCATGGTCAACAGAATTTAAGTCGTTAATTATTAAATAATTTTTCATATCAATTTTTACATCAAAATTTTTATCTCTTAAAAAATATGTAGGTCCTGATCCTGACATTTGAAGCCCTAAGGAACTTAAAAACTCAAGCTCGGGATATTTTTTTGTTTCTAAAAGAGCAAACTCTAAATCGTTTCTCATGTTTGATTCTTTTTTTAATAAATCAAAAGCGCCATAAGCTTCTTTGGCTGAAATTTTAAGATATTTCGGCTTAACTAAAGACAACTTAAAATTATAAAAAGGCATTTTTGTTAAAATTTCACCTCTTCCGGTGCACAAAATTGTTCCGCCCTCAAGACAAAAATTTAAATCAGAACCCAATTCTTGAGCTAAAGCGTGCAATTGTTTTAAAGATAAAGGATAATCTAAAAGCTTATTTAATCCGTATAATACTCCCGCTGCATCTGTTGACCCCCCTGCCAGACCAGCGCACACAGGGATATTTTTTTCAATATTAATTTCTACATCGTAAGTTTTATTGATTTTTTCAAAAAACAATTTAGCCGCTTTATAACAAATATTTTTTTCATCATAAGGAATTTCATTGCTTGTTCCAAAAAGCTTGATATCATTACCCTCATTTAATTTTATCGTAACAAAATCAAAAAGGTTTATTGTCTGCATAATACTTTTAATAGAATGAAATCCTGTTTTTTTATCAAGAGGAAAAACTCTTAAATCAAGATTTATTTTTGCGGGGCATTTTATTTTAATTTGTTTCATTTAGTTATCTTCCTCAAGCGCAAGTGCTAATTTTTGTATATCAAAAATTGATAACTTTTCTCCTCTTTGGGTTTTATCAATATTTGCCTTATTTAGCGCTTTTTCAATTTCAACAAAACCGGCATTTGATAATGAGTTTTTAATGTTTTTTCTTCTTGCCATAAAAATTGCTTTAACTGTTCTTTTTAAAAGTCTGGTTATTTCAACTTTCGGCTCATTTTTTATTTCAAAATGAACCAAGGCGCTATCCACCTTTGGAGAAGGCATAAAAGAACTTTTAGGCACAATCTTAATAATCTTAGGTTCTGCAAACATTTGAGATAAAATAGACAGTTGCCCATATTCTTTATTTTGACTGCTTTCATCTGCAACTATTCTTTTTGCAACTTCCAATTGCACCATTAAAACAATCTCGGATATTCTTGAACGATTTTTGTGCTTTAGTTCATCAATTTCACCCAATAAATGGACTAATATAGGACTTGTAATGTAATACGGAATATTTGCAATTACTTTTATTTTTTCATTTTCAAAAGGTAATTCATCAATATTGGTTTTTAAAATATCTTTTTCAAAAAGATAAAAATTATTTTTTGACGAAAGATTCTTTTCTAAAATCGCAATTGCGTCTTTATCTATTTCAAGAGCAACAACTTTTTTTGCTCTTTCAACCAATTGCTCTGTTACAAAACCAAGCCCCGGACCTATTTCTAATATCTCGTCATTTTCTGAAGCAAAATCAGAAATAAATTCTATAACCTTTGAATCAACAAGAAAATTTTGTCCCAAAGATTTTTTTGCTCTGAATTTTTTAGCTCTTAAAACATAATTTAAGTCCATAGAATAATATTATCATAAAAAGAATTAAGTCTTGTATCTAACTTGAATAATTATTATTTATGATAAGATTTGAATATGCAAAAGCTATTAGACAAAAAACAAACGACAAAATCCGTAGAAATAAATAATAACCAAGATAAAAGACTCACCAAAAAAGAAGTCAAGTCTTTTTATTCAAAAAATAAAAAGACAGATTTTTTAATAGGACTCGAATACGAAAGAATAAGCCTTGATAAAAATACACACAAAACAGCCAACTATGAAACTGTTTCAAAAATAATCGAACATTTTGCTTCAATAAATTCTTGGGACTTAATTTATGACAAAAACACAATAATAGGTGCTGTTTCAAAAGACTCTACTTCAATATCACTAGAACCCGGCTGCCAATTGGAAATTAGCCTTGCACCAAAGAAAAATATTTTAGAAATTGACCTTGAAATAACAAAAATATCCAATCTGCTTGATAAAATTGCAAAAATCTACAATGTGATTTTTTTAGGTTACGGAATAAATCCTAAAGACTCCGTTGATGAAATTGAAATACTAAACAAAACACGCTACAAAATCATGAATGACTATTTGCCTAACTGCTTATACGGCGAATTATGTCCGAAAATGATGCGCCAAAGCGCAGGTATTCAAGTAAATATTGACTATAAAAATAACTTTGACGCATTCTATAAACTTAAATTTTTCAATTTAATAATGCCGTTTATGACGGGATTATGCGCCAATTCTCCAATCGAAAAAGATAAATTATCAGATAAAAAGTCGCTAAGAGCACATGTATGGCGCTATACAGGAAAAGACAGATGTAACATCTTCTATAAAAATATATTTTCCAAATTTTTAGCTTCATTTAATTTGTTTGATAATTATATTGATGAAATTCTTGATGTACCCATGGTTTTCATCGAAAGAAACGATATTACAATTCCGATTGAAGGAGAAATTACTTTTAGAGATTTCATGCAATTCGGATATAAAGGGCACAGCGCAAATATTTATGACTATATTCTTCATCAAAGCCTTGTTTTTCCGGATGTAAGATTAAAACAATATATAGAAATAAGAAACCATGACAGCTCATCCACCAAAATGGCACTTGCTTTATGTGCTTTTTACAAAGGACTTTCAACAATTAATCCTAAAAAATTACTTAAGGAATTTAAATATTTAAAAATTAACGACATTGATAAATACAATGAACTTGTTTCTCTTAAAGCTCTCGATTTTAAAATAAACTCTAAAAAAGACGCTTGGGATGTAATTGTTTCACTGTTAAACCTCTCAAAAAACGCACTTAATACAAAAGACAGAATTTATCTTAAACCCATATTAGACATGGTTAAAACAAGAAAAACACAAAGCGATGTTTTAATTGAATACAACATAAAAACAACACAAGACCTAATTCAATTTCTTAGCTAAATATTACAATTCCGTCACAAATTGCAAAAGCCGATTGCTTTGCTAAAATTTAAGTATGACAAAAATATTTTTACTCATTAGCGAAGAAGCCAACAGCCAAATAGAAAATATATTAAAAAATAACGAATTAATGGAAGCTCAAGGGGAATTAGAGGATATTTTAACTCAAATCCACCATTTTTCGCCTGATATAATTCTCGTTGAAAACAGTATTAAAAATTGCGAATTCACCGTTCGGCAAATTAAATCAATTGCAAAAAATCAAAACACGCAAATTATATTCTTAATACATGAAGATATTGAAACAGATTTTTTAAATCTTGCAGACGGCTTAATAAACCTCCCTTTAAGGGAAGATATTCTATTATCAACTATAAATTCACACTCTAAAATTAAAAAATCTTTAGACAGATTATATGAAAACAATAAAGAATTATCAAAAAGCCTTTATCAATTAAATGTATTGTATAATACAAGCTCCCAATTTGCAGGCACGCTCAACACATCAAAACTATATGAGATTATGATTGAAGCAATGGAAAAAACACTAAGTTTTGATATTTCAAGCGTATTAATTTTTAATCAATTTTCAAAACCTGTTTTATATTTGAACACAATTCACGCTCCAAGCGAAAATTTAATTGATGCGCTTAAAATACGCTCTGTTTTAAACTATAAAACAATGTTTGAAAATTCCGCCCTTCCTCATAATAAAGACTTTGACGAAATAGAAATTGTCCAAAAAACAAAACAAAGCCGTTCAAATAAAATCTATACAATCGATTCACTCAGCTATGATTCTTTATTTGCACCAATTAAAGTCGGAGATGATTTTTTTGGTGTCGTGGAATTATTCAGGCAAACTCCTTATTCAGCTGAAGATGTTACATGTTTTCAAGCAATAACACATCAAGTAGCGCTGCCTTTAAGAAGCGCAAAGCTATATGAAGAAATTTCATCCACTAACAAAAAGCTTGAAAAACTTGAAAAAATAAAATCAGAATTTGTTTCTATAGTTTCCCATGAATTAAGAACACCCTTAACTCCTATTAACAACTCTCTTGAAATAGTTTTATCAGGTCAAGCAGGAGAAATCACTCCTGAAGCTCAAAATTTTATTTCAATGGCAAAAAGAAATATACAAAGATTATCAGGAATTATTGAAGACTTATTGGATTTATCAAGAATTCAAACCGGAAAGCTTGATTTAAAATACAAACTCACAGATATTACCCCATCATTGGAATTATTGCAAAAAACTTTCTTACAAGTCGCACAAGAAAAAAATATAACAATAAATCTTGAAATAAAACAAAAACTCCCCGAAATTTATGCTGACTTAAGAAGAATTGAACAAATTTTTTCTAATCTTGTTTCAAACTCATTAAAATTTACTCCTCAAGACGGCACAATTAACGTCAAAGCCGAAGTTATTTTAAGCAGCGAAATAGATAAAACAAAATTAATATCACCATATATTGACTTAAAAGGACAATATATTAAAATTTCCGTTCAAGACAACGGTATAGGAATAAAAAAAGAAGATATTCCAAAAATATTTGATAAATTTTCTCAAATTGAAACCTCTCTAAACCGTAATAAAGGAGGAGTCGGGCTTGGTTTAACAATTACAAAACAATTAATTGACTCACACCTTGGCGCAATTTGGGTTGACAGCGAAGAGAAAAAAGGCTCTTGTTTTAATGTAGTCTTACCGCTAAGTGATGATTTTAAAATTTTTGAAATGGATTTATCTCATGCGCTTATTGCCTTTGGTGATGTCGGAATTATAAAACTAAATTACAATAAAAGAATCGAATTAATTGAACTTTTAAAAGAACAAAAACTTTTGAATTTAACCAGATTATCAAAAGAAATATTATTCGATAAAAACGAAAGAAAAGAATATTGGGTCTATATTCCCAAAATTTCACTAAGCTCTTTTGATGCAATATATCGAACAATTGAAGATTTTTGCATAAAGATTTCAAGCACAGAAAGTGATATAATATTATCAAAAGCACACAGTGAAAAAGATGGTATTGAGATTGGCAAAATAATTAATATTTTAAACAATTAAGGATAAAAAAATGAAAAAGATATTAATAGTTGATGATGAAAAAGATATTGTTGAAACGCTATCTTTTATGCTGAAAGCAAAAGGATTTGAGTGTATTTGTGCGTATGACGGAGAAGAAGGACTTAATCTGGCTAAAAATGCAAATCCGGATTTAGTTATATTGGATGTAATGATGCCGAAAATTAACGGATATAAGATATGCAGATTGTTAAAATTTGACAATAAATATAAAAATATTCCGATAATTATGATTACAGCAAGAAGCCAAGATGAAGACAAGCTAATAGGCGAAGAAACAGGAGCAGACGAATACATTACAAAACCTTTTGAATTTTCTGATGTGTTAGAAAAAATCAGCAAGTACTTAAAACAAGGTGAAACGGTGTAAAAATGGATTTATTAAACGACAGCAGCTCTTTAGATAACAAAACTCTTGATAAATTAAAATATGATTTAGTAAGAGATAATCTTGTAACCTATGACGACATTGAACATGCTCAAGAACTTGCTGTGGCACAAAATACAAACATCGGACAAATTTTAATCAATACAGGCATGATTGAAGAGAATGTTTTAATGAAATTTTTGGAAGAAAAACTTCACACTCCTTGTGTTGATTTGGAAAACTACACCATAGATAAAAGATGTCTTGACTTTATAACATATCAAGATGCAATTAGATTTAAAATTCTGCCTTTATTTATTATTGAAGATACTTTGACCATTGCAATGGCAGACCCGATGGATTTGTTTTCAATAGATAAAATAATGCAAATAACAAAAAAGAACATTGACCCTGTTATAGCCTCAGAAAAAAGTATTCTAAAAAAAATCAGCGAATATTACGACATAAAATCAAAAGTTGAAGATATAAAACTGGATAATTCTAAACCTACCGATTGGCAAGAAGAGCTTCATAACGACGATTTATCCCAAGAACATATTCAAGTTTTATTTAGAGCAATTTTAAAACAAGCAATTAATGAAGATATCCATGAGCTTTATTTTGAAAATTCTCAAGAAGGACTTAACGTGTATTTTAAACGTCCTGTTGAAATCTATAAAACAGGTACAATTCCAAGCCTTTTAACAAGTTCATTTATTCAATCTCTTAAAACAATGTCTAATTTAGACCCGAATGTTTTTGAAATTCCGCAATTAGGAAAATTGAATTTCAATGTTGATAATAATGAACTGACAGCAAGCGTAAGTGCATTCCCGACTATAAACGGGGAAAGAATTTTAATTAAAATTTATCATCCTCCGATAAGCATTGACAAATTAAATATTTCTCAAAACAAAATAGAAATCATTAAACAAGCACTGACGAAACCGGGAATTATTTTAATTTGCGGCTCATCTTTGTCAGGCAAAACACATCTTATATATTCAATTTTGTCTAACTTAATACCAAAAGCAAGAAATGTAATGACTTTAGAAAGTATTGCAAAATACAAACTAAAAAACGTTGCTCAGTGTGAATTAAACGAAAATATCGGTTTTAATCTTGATAAAGCAATGAGGTTTATTGAGTTTCAATCACCTGATATTATTTATTTTGAAGGTATTACAACAAAAGAAGGGCTTGATTTCTTTACTTCTTTAACCTTAAAGAATAAAACACTTATTACAGAATTTTTAGCTGAAAATATGGACGATTTAAGAAGAAAATTTGAATTCAGCGAATTTACAATGTTTAAATCTGTTATAAGCTGCTTAATTTTCATACATAGTAAAGACTCAATCGAAGTCTTTAATAGAGAAGAACTTGAAAAATACTTGTTTTAATTAAAACTCTCAAACAGCTTTTTTGCGATGATTTTATGATTTTCAATGTCATAATGCAAACCGTCAATTTTGCTTACATTTGCAACAAAATTCAAATCTATTAATTCACATTCGGCTTTTTTTGCTATAGCACCATATATTTCAGGAAGCTTTTTTGATTTTTCAATTGAACTTTTATCAAACATTAAAGCAAAACTGCTTTTTAAAATACATTCATCTATTACACTCGGACATAACAAAACAATTTTTGCGTTTGATTTTGATTTGATTAAATTTATAAAATCGTTGAATTTTTCGCTGAACATATTTAATTCGCAATTATACAAAAACTGCATATCGTTTATTCCTATTTGAAGAATTATTGTGTCAAAATCATCCTTTAAATATTTTTCAATTGCTTTATAGCCCGTTAATTCAATAGAGCTGTTGTCAGATATTGCGGTTCTATTATTGCAGCCTTGTTCAATAACAAGATATTCACTTTGAAGTCTTTGTTTTAATATTCCGCTCCATCTTTCATTTTGCTTATATCTTGAGCCATTTAAGGGATTAAAACCAAAAGTGTTGCTATCGCCAAAACATAGAATTTTTTGCATAGTATATTATTTTTTTATTTTATTTATTTTGTCAAGAAAATTTTTGATTTTAAAATCATTTCCAATATATTCTAAAATTCTCAATTTCATCTAAAGTTTTATTGTAATCCCCCCTAAAGCAAATTGTTCTATCATCAATGTATAAATAAGAAGGTAATTTAATATTAGTGATATCTTTAAAAAAAATATCTAAATTATTACTTATCAACCATTTAGCTGCAAGCATTAAATTTCTTGATGTAAAAAGATATAATTCAGCTTTTTTAGATAATTTTTCAATAAATTCATAAGCTCCAACCTTAATTTCAGGAATATAATTTTCGTTATATTTTTCATATCCATATTCATTTAATACACCATCAAGGTCTATTAGTATTTTTTTATTATACATATTCATCAGCCCTCAAAAATTTAAATATTTTGCACGCATGCAAAATTTTAGCCTGATAATAGCATTAAAATTGCATGTATGCAAGATAACGAGTTACAAAAACTAGGTAATCATATAAAGAATCTAAGAAAAGAGCGAAAATTAACCATTAGTGCTTTATGTTATAAAAATGGTCTTGAACCCTCAACTATAAGCAGAATAGAAAAAGGATTGGTAGAACCTAAATATCTTACATTATTGAGTATCGCCAATGCTTTTAATTTAACATTATCTGAATTTTTAGATTTCAATTAGAAAGATATTTTAATCAGTATATCTAACCAGATAATGTTATTTTGCTTTCATTATATTTTTCATATCCATATTCATTTAACACGCCATCAAAGTCTATAAGTATTTTTTTAATATACATAAAAATATCCTATTAATGCTAGTGCTACTAGTTGTATATAATGCTAGTATAGCTAACAATCTAAAAATGGACAAGCCCTTTTTAGAAAAATTAGCAAAAAGATTAAAACATTTAAGAGAAGAAAGAAAATTAACACAAGATGACCTTGGTGTAAACGGTGTTTCAAGATCAATGATTAGCTTGCTTGAGCTTGCAAAAACCGATGTTACCGTTACTAAACTAAAGATTATAGCTGATAATCTGGGTCTTGAAGTTAAAGATTTATTTGATTTTAAAAATGAATAATTATTTTAAACAATTTATTTAAGCATCTTGCAGGTCTTAGGGGTTTGCTTATGGTTTCATAAAATGCACCTCGCAACCATGATACTAAAACCATAATCATAGTAATAAGGTTAGTGAAAATATAATCAAAGAAAAAAAGACTTCCGAAGAAGTCTTTTTAAATGGTGGGCCCGGATGCTTCAGTTGTAGGCGAAAAATGAGCCGTACAAATGAAGTATGCGCAGATTGCGTAGAAAATCGGACTTTTAGTCCTGATTTTCAAGCAAGCCAGCTGAGGCGCAGTCTCGACGGGCAATAAAAAAAGACACCCTAAAGTGTCTTTTTAAATGGTGGGCCCGGAGAGACTCGAACTCTCACACCGAAGGCGCTAGATCCTAAATCTAGTGCGTCTACCAATTTCGCCACAGGCCCATTGGATTCTATTTAATTTTCAACTTGTTTTTTAGACTCTGTGGCGAAGCAACCGCTTCGCTATTGCGGTGTGGTACGGTTTACGCTCTGTTCGCCAGACCTCAACGGTCTGCCGTCACGAGCTTCACACACCTTTGCCCTCATTTTGCTCATTGGGCGCGTCGCGCCGCAATTCGCTTTATTCGGGTTCACAGGCCCATTGGATTCTATTTAATTTTCAACTCAACAATCGAATATAGATATCTGACTGCAAATAAATAATACACTGGACAAACTCATTAGTCAAGCAAAAAAGAGTATTAAATACTCTTTTTATTCCTTACACCAATACTTATCCAGCCATTTTGTAGGTTTTACATATCTGAAACCACCTTTACCCATAAACCCGTGATATGCTTGCTCGGGTGTCGGGCGCCCATGGAAAATCAAAATCTTTGCTTCCAGAGGGTCCTTAGGCTCCAAAAAGAAGTTTAAAGGAAACGGCCATAAACAATTTCTCTTAAAGCTGACACACCAGCCCTTGTCCCAATATTTTAGTATACCTTTGTCATTCATTTGATGAGACAAAAAGGCTTGTTCATTTTTATAACGTTTTCTGATGTCTTTACCTTCTTTATAAAAATTTTCAATTATATCCTTATGTTGCTTAACATTAAACTTAAATACAGAAGAGTTTCCAATAATGTCATTTGGAAAATCCCAATCTTTGATAATATAAAATTCGCCCTCTTTTCTAAAAAAGCAATCAATATTATCTCTAATTACTATATCTAAATCTAAAAACAAAGCTTCGCCTTCTAAATCAGCGAGTTTATCTGTAAATAAACCAAGTTTTTTCCAAGCTTTTTCAGGCAAACCCTCATCATGAAGCTCGGGCAGAGGTCTTATTTCAACGCCGTCAACTATACCTTCGGGCTTATCCGTAAAACAAACAAACCTATGGGGCAAGGTCAAATTTCTTTCAACCATTTTATATAGACGATTTACATAATCAGCGCCAAATTTATCGCCCCATTTAATACAGATTACGTTTCTTTTATTTTTATCCATCGAAAACCCCCTTATTTGCCGATTTGACGCATAGTTGGAAATGCTATTACATCTCTAATTGATGGCGAATTAGTTAATAACATAACTAATCTATCTATACCCATACCCATACCGCCTGTAGGTGGCATACCATATTCAAGCGCAGTAATAAAATCTTCATCAATTTCCATAGCTTCTTCGTCGCCATTTGCTTTTAAAAGGGCTTGTGCTTCAAATCTTTGACGTTGATCAATAGGATCAGATAACTCAGAAAACGCATTAGCAATTTCCCATCCGTTTACTCTTGTTTCAAATCTTTCTGTTAAACGTTCATTATCTCTATGTACTTTTGCTAAAGGAGAAATTTCTCTAGGATAATCAATAATGTGGCAAGGCTGAATTAAACTTGGTTCAACTTTTTGCTCAAATACAGCTTCCACAATTTGACCCCAGTTTAAATTATCTTCAACATGAACACCCACGCTTAAAGCCAAATCTCTTGCTTCTTGAGCAGTATACACACTTAGAAAATCAATTCCTGTAGCGTCTTTAATAGAACCAAGCATGGTTTTTCTATCCCAAGGCGGAGTTAGGTCAATCTCGTGTTCACCGTATTGGATTTTTGTTGTACCCAATACTTCTTGAGCAACATAAGCAACCATGTTTTCAGTTAATGTCATCATATCATTATAATCAGCGTACGCTTGATATAATTCTATCATTGTAAATTCAGGATTATGGCGAGTATCTATTCCTTCATTTCTAAAACATTTTCCAATTTCAAATACACGTTCAGACACACCGCCTACGATTAATCTTTTCAAAAACAACTCAAGAGCAATTCTAAGAGTCAAATCCATTTCAAGCGCATTATGATGTGTATAAAAAGGTCTTGCACTTGCACCTGAAGCGGTTGTTTGCAAAATCGGCGTTTCTACTTCCATAAAACCGTCTTTTGCTAAAAATTCTCTTATTTTTTGAATAATCAAACTTCTTTTTTTGAAGGTTTCTCTAACTTCAGGATTTACAATCATATCAAGATATCTTTGTCTGTATCTGATTTCAACATCAGATAGCCCATGGAATTTTTCAGGCAAAGGAAGCAATGATTTTGATAACATTTTCAAATCTGTTGCTTTTATAGACAATTCGCCTCTGGGGGTTCTTCTTATTGTACCTTTAAATCCAACAATATCACCCACATCAACCAGCTTTAGGAGCTTCATTTTTTCTTCAGGCAAGTTTTGCTTATGTGAAAAAATTTGAATTTTTCCTGTTGAATCAGCCAAGTCAATAAACATGCCTGTATTTCTTATTGCCATAACACGCCCTGCAACAGAGTATACATCTTGCGTTTCAACGCCGGCTTCTAAATCTTTATATTTATCTTGCAAAGTTTTAGCATTAGCAGTTTTATCAAACGTATACGGATAAGGATTAACCCCCATATCGATTAAATCGGTTAATTTTTGTATTCTGCCTTCTCTAATGCTTTGAATAGAGCTTGTATTAGATTCCATTTATTTCTCCTTTAATTTTATTTTTCTAAAAAGTATAATTTGGAATTTCAAATTCGCGTTTATCTTCATCTTTTAAAGTATATTTTGAATAAACTTCAAAAGAAACATCTTTGCAATTTTGAACATATTTTTCGTCTAAATATTTTTTATACGTTTCATTTAATTCACCTGAATAATTGCCAAGATAATCAGCATATTTAATCAAAATCTGCTTATCAGATCCGCCTGCGTACGCTTTTGTTTTAGCGTCTGTTCCTGACGGTCTTATTTCAACAAATTTATCATCAAAATCTAAATAAGTTCCGTCACCCACAAATTTAACATCAGCTAAATTTGAAAAATCCAACTCTTTAAATGTAGCAGACAATATTTCTTTTATATTATCCAGAGTAATTTTATTTTCCAATTTTGCCACAGCTAAGGCTAAATAGAAAATATCATTTTTTGTTCTTTTAGCTTCACCTTTAACTTTGGCTTCTTTTAATTTATTAATATCAGGCTCTGATTCATTGTAATAAGCAATGTCAACCCTTACATCAAACCTTGGAATAATATGATTTTCATCATAAATCTTTTGAAGATGTTCAACCAAAGTTGTATCTATGGATGAAATTAAAGCACTTGCAACTATTATTGCCTCAGTTGCTGATTTTTCTCTCATAGCAAGCGCTACTCTGTTATTCAATGATTTTATAGGTTCAATTGCACCTATAATCATGCCTCCTGATTCTTCTCCGCCAAAAATCATTCTTGGATTTTTACCCAATTCAACCTTTTTATTAAACACATCATAAACAGTTATGTTTTCCACACCTTTTTCAAATTGGGCTTCAATTTTTTTAATAACGGAAGCTATTTCTTTAAAGCCTACAGGAGTATTTATTATTTTTATTCCCTTTGATTTTGCCCACTCATCCCAAGCTTTTGAGCTTGCAGTTGTTTTAACCATGAAATATGTGCTATCGGAATTTTTTTCTAATGATTTATACCAATAATCCATAATCATCAAAAATGATTGATTTGCAGAAAATACACATAAAATTCTATTTTCATCCAATTTAACATAATCTGTTCCGGCTTTTTCAACTTCCTTAATTTTATCTATTGAAATAATCTGAACTATGTTTAATCGGTCATGATCCGGATCAGTAATTAAAATAACCGTATTTAAAGGATAATCCTTTAATTTTTCACCATAATTTAAGGATTTAACAACAGGGAAATATTCAACCCCGTTCTCATCCTTTGCTAATACAGTAACATCCAAAGACCAGTCATAGAAAGAACCGTTTTTGATATCTTTTCCAATTCCATGGAAAAACGGGTCTTCTTCTTTATTTAACCATACAAAATTATCTGATATATCAAGGTTTTTTAAAATTTTAGACAATGTATTATATGCACAACCGCCAACAGAATCAATTACAATTTTATTTTTGAAATCTTTTATTGTTTTAATATTTTTTTTGTTGGCAACTCCATTTTTTAAATATTCACAATATAAATCAATGCCGTTATTTAATTTTTCCATGGTTTTTTCGTCAATTAATTCATCATCAGATGAAGAAAATTCAATTTCATAAAAACCTTTTTTATCAACCTCATCTAAAATTTGCTCAATTTTGTTAACAAATTCCATGCTTTCATCGGGTAAATATTGAGAACCTTGGTTATTCAAATCTTTTGTTGCATTTTTAACTGAAATTCCATGGGAACTCGTGATATATTCTGCTCCAACCAAGTCCAATTTAAATGCTAAAAATGAAGCAAGCCAAATCGGAATTGTTTGACGATTCAAAGGGGTCAATGTTCTTATATTAAGAGCAGCTTGTATTCTTGCTATTATATCAAGATAAATTTTAGAATTATACCTTACTTCACAACCAACAAGCTTAACATGTTCATCATTTGGATATTTTTCTTTTAAAACAAGCGCTTTTGCTAAAGTTGCAAGAGTCATTCCTATTGTATTTATCGGAAAACGAGTGTCATGAGGATAAATTATATTCTGAGGACCTCTAATTCCTGCTGTTGAGACCATGGCTTCTTTTTTATACCCTTCAAACCACGTTTTCAAATTCAACTTTTCAACATATTCTTTTGTTAATTTAAAAGTAAATTTTCCTTTATTGTTATAATCAAATATTTTATCTTCTTTGATATATTGAGGAGTGTTTTTTTCAACACTATCCATTAGCATTTTTTCTAAGTTCATTTTTCCTTACTCTCTCTTAAAATTCCATGTGTATAAATTTTAACACAAATATAATTATTTATCTTTTTTTGTGCTATCCGCGCAAACACCTATTTTTTGAGTTAAAGATTTTTTACCCGTTAATTTCTTGAAGGTTCTGCTCCACCAGCCCAAAAATCCTTTTTTATCCATTTGTTCGTTCTCGTAATCAATAATATCTTGTTTAGATTTCATCTTATGATACGGTTGACATATTGACTTTCTAACGAAAAATTCATTTGTTGTTTCAGTTGCGGCAGCAATCATTGTTGCGTTTATTAAATTTCTGTTTAACGGGAATCTGAATACTGAATTAAATACATTCATCAAAGTACCGTTAATAATAAAGTTTGAAACCTTATGAGCCAATCTTTCTTTTCTTTCTTCTTTTGCAGCTTCAACATCTTTTCCTTCGGATTCAATTAATACCTTATTTGTATAATCATTAACAAAGAAATAAGTTGAAATTGCAGTTACCATAGTACGTGATAAATTAGCCAATTCACCCGTTTCGGCAGAAGTTTCAAACGATCTTGTATTTCGTTTAATATAGTCTAATTTCTTTAAATTGCTCCAATTCTTTTTGGAAACTAAATCATTAAGAGCTGACAATTCTTTTTTAATATCATCCAAAGTGAATTTTTTTCTTGACATTTCAACAGCATCAAATGCCATCTCGGATTCTTTGAAAATAGTTTTATCCAATAACATTTCAACCAACATGCCAGGAGCGCTCAATATTTGATAAACCGTTTTAAACACCTTGGTAAAACCATTATAAAATCCCGGAAGCACAGGAAGATCTTTTTTATATTCCAATATTACTTTTCCGTCTATTTTTTTAATATCAGAAGATAATTTAGCGCCTTTTTCATCGGCTTTAGAAATAACCGTGGCAATATTTTGTTCAAATTCTTTTAAAACAGAAATTATTTCTTCGCCACCTTTTTCAACTTTTAATTCTTGGACTTTTTCAGCAAGCTCGTTAACATTAAAGCTTGTTTTATATTTCAAAAATTTATTTTTAAATTTCTTCTCAAAAGAATATCGATTTTGTTTTTTCTTAAATTCGGCAGTTATATCATCTAAATCTTTGAGTAATTTTTCAGGCAAAGGATGGCTGGAATCGCTCAAATAATCAACAATTGAATCTTTTACTCCGGGTTGCTCATATAATTTTTTTCTTGCCATTTTTGCATCGAATTGACCCTTTAGAAGACGACTGGTAATATAAAATGCACTGCTTGCAAAAACAGCAAGACCAAGTATTTGAGATAGACCTAATTTTTTCTTTTTAGGACTTGTATTAACTGTTTTTGTTTTAGCGTCATTATTCACTTCTTTTGCAGTTGATTTAACAAGACTTGTTATTGGAGCAAAGGAGCCGTTTTTAGACGCAAATTGAAGAAATAAATCATTTTGTTTAGAATTTACGCCCTTAAAAGGAACATCCTTGGTATTATTTGCATTGCTTGCATTTGAAGCGGAATTTTGTTGAGCTGAATTAGCTTGAGAACCCTGTGCCATTTTTCTTTGTTGAGCGATTTTTTTTGCCTGTTCAGGAGTAAGAGGATGTAAAGGAGTTTTGCTGAACAATCTTGAACCGACTTCTGAAACCAAAGAGCTCATCGCAATAACTACAGCATTTATCATAATATTTCTTTTAACAATTCTATCAAGCGCACCTAAGGTTAAAAATGTCATGCCTGCACTCAACATCATTCTTGTCATTTCTTGTTTAAAACGAGAATTATGAGCTTTTTTAGCATCATCCTTATCGTCTTTTTGCAACATGGAAATATTATAAAAATCATTAGCAGAATATAAAGCACTGACAGTTGAAGTTGCCATTCTGTTAAGAGTTCTTTCATCTCTTGTTTTATATCCCTTATACAATTTATTTACATCATAAGCAACGTAATCTTTAAAATGCTCTGTGCAATTACCCAAATTATAGATTTTTGATAAAACATTGGGGTCACCTTCCTGAGCAACATTTGCAACCTTAAAATATTCTGCAACCTTGTCAGCATTTGACATTGAAGTAAACTTATCTAAAACATCTCTGCAAAGCTTGTAACTTATGTCTTTATCTACTTTTTTTACATGACTTGTTTCAATTTGCGCTCTTCCCATTTTTCTTAAAACAGAATTAACGATACGAATTGGCATTTCGGCAAAAGGAAATGCTATTGTATTAAAAAGGTCTGAAAAAACAGTGGCATCCTTAAAAGTAAGCACATCATCAATTACTAAACCGCCATTTTCATCTAACGTAGCTAAGCCTGCTTTAACTAATGTATTAGAAAAGAATTTATCGCTTCCCAAAACCCCGTCTATATTTTTTACAATTTTTCTAATATTGTCGTATGATACTTCATTGCCTTTTTTATTAACTGTTTTCCTAAAAATTTCTGTAGCATCACCTTTAAAGGAAATATTTTTATTGAGATTTCTGTTTAATGGGGTTGAAGATTTCCCCGCCGGCTTGTTATCAATATTGCGGTTCTTATAAACATTAATAGATTGTTTATTTAACTTCAAATTCATTATTTAATATACAAAAATAATACTACGATTATTTTTCCCCATAATCATACACTAACATAACAAAACAAATGAATAAAATTTTTTGCCTCAAGTTTTAAGTTTTTTATATTTTTGTTAATAATTTGTGTTATATGAAAAAATAAATTATCTTTTTATTATGGATAAGTTGGGTAAAATAGTAATTGTAGACGATGAACCTATGGTCACAAAAACAGTTGTTATGCTTTTGGGACTGGAAGGTTTTAGCAATGTTAAAGCATTTAACAACCCGAAAGAAGCGCTTAATTACCTAAACAACAATGAAGTTGATTTAATATTAAGCGATTTTATCATGCCGCAAATGAACGGCATAGATTTTTTGGAAAAAGCCAAAAAAATTCAACCCGACGTATCTGCTATACTTCTTACCGGATATGCTGACAAAGAAAACGCCATTAGGGCAATTAACGAAATCGGCATTTTTAAATATATAGAAAAACCTTGGGATAACAACAATCTAATCATTAATATAAAAAACGCTCTAACTCAAACAAGACTAAAAAAAGAACTGGATAAAAAAGTTAAAGAGCTGGAAGAATTAAACACAAAGCTTGAAAATTATTCAAAAAATCTTGAACAAATTGTGCAAGAAAGAACGACAGAGCTTTCGCAAGCAAATTCCAAACTAAGTGCAATAATTACAAATTGTGCAGACGGAATTATTCTTTTTGATAATGATTTTAAAATAACAGACCTTAACACGGCAGCAATAGAGCTTTTCGGTCAAAATAAAGAAGATTTGATTTCAAAAAATCTTTTTGAACTTATAGTCAGCGAAAAAAAACAATTTAACAAAACCAACTTGAAACCCCATGAAAATGTTTTTTTAAGAAATTACTATCTTATTAACTACAAAAAGGATACAAAAATTCCCGTCGAAATAAGTATTGCATCAGTAAATGACGATAAGGTAAATTTCTATGTTGCGGTTATCAGAGATGTTACCTATCAAAAAGAAACAGAAAGATTAAGAGATGACTTTATTGCAACACTAACCCATGACTTAAGAACACCTTTATTAGCGACTATTTCAGGGCTTGATTTTATTTTAGATAAATCCTTAGGAGATATCACAGATAAACAAACAAATCTGTTTCTTGCCATGAAAAAAAGTTCAGAAGACATGCTTGGGCTCGTAAACGCGCTTTTAGAAGTATATAGATATGAAGCAGGAAAAACATATTTATATAAAACAAAATTTGACATAGTAAAACTCGCAAATGAATGCAAGGAAGAACTTGCACCGCTTGCACAAAAATCAAACATATCTTTTAAAATAAAGGCAAATGACAATGAAATTTTTGTTAACGGAGATAAAAACGAACTAAGAAGAGTCTTTGCAAACCTCATGGGTAATGCCATTAAACATTCGCAAACAGATGGTGTGGTTACAGTTAACATAAAAAAAGAAAATAAAGACTTAAAAGCAGAAGTAATTGACAATGGAATCGGCTTATCAAAAGACGATTGCGAAAAATTATTTAACAGATTTTCTCAAGGAACAAACCAAAAACGCTCCAGCTCAACAGGACTGGGTTTGTATCTTTCAAGACAAATAATTGAAGCCCACGGGGGAAAAATATATGTCGAATCCGAGCTGAATAAAGGCTCAAAATTTGCATTTGAACTAAAAAATTCTATTAACGATTGTAAGGTAATTTTATGACAGAAAAACAAATAAACATATTATTGGTTGAAGATCACGAATTTACAAGACTGGGTCTTGCGATGAAATTAGAGAACATGCCGAATTATAACCTTGTTGCACAAGCAACAGACGGACAAGAAGGTGTAATAAAAGCGCAAGCATATAATCCTGATGTAATTTTAATGGATATCGGATTACCGAAAATGGACGGCATAGCAGCCACAAAAAAAATAAAAGAAGAATTAAAACTGGATTGCGCTATTTTAATGTTCACATCAAGAGATAGTAAAGATGACATTTTTGCGGCATTTAAAGCAGGTGCAGACGGTTATATAATGAAAGGATCAAGTTCGGAAAATTTATTCAATGCAATTGATGCAGTGGCTACACATGCCGCTTGGATTGACTCACAAATTGCAAGAGTAGTCCTATCAAGCATACAAAACGAAGATACTCCGCAATTTGAAGAAACAAAAAGTCAAAAAGAAGCAAATAAAAAATATGGACTTACAAAAAAAGAACTCGAGGTTTTATCGTTAATAGTAGACGGTCTTTCAAATCAAGAAATCTCACAAAAACTTGTTGTTTCAATTTCAACAACAAAAGCCCATGTACATAATATTTTACAAAAATTATACCTTTCAGACAGAACAAAAGCGGCAATAGTTGCCCTAAAAGAAGGTTTGGTATAAATGAATGCAAAAAACAATATTTTTTTAATTATTGCATTTTGCATAGTGTTTAGTTTACCTTGTTTTTCTTTTGATTTTAAACAACACTTCCCCTTTAAGAAAAAACAGCCGCCGCAAAAACAAAAAATGGTTGAAACAAAACAAGAATGGGAAATTGAAGCAGAAAACATACCTCTTTCAGAAAGAAAAAATGAAGTATATCAAGAAGAAAAAAGCACAAAAAAATATTTTCAACCAACCCCGCATTATGTTTTTGAAAAATACAACTACCCTCAAGGTAAAAGACAATTAAACATCGAAGACGTAAAAAAGAATTTATACTCATATCCCTACATAGTAGCAGATATAAACTGTCATTACGCAGCTTATCCGAGATACTATTACTCCCCTGATATCAATCAAATTTCATCTAATTTTTATGTAGAAAAACTGGATACTTCTAAAACAAAAACAAGAAGAATACTGGAATATGACCACAATCAACTTGAAAGAAAAGCAATTATTCAAGCAGGAACAAAAGAAATATATCCTAATTTATTTAGAGGTTTGACATTAGTAGATTGGAGCCAAGACAGTAAAAAACTTTTAATAAAAGAGCAAGTAGGTTCAACCCTAAACGGAATATATAAGACATATTTATACGTTCATTTTTTAGGAAACGAAAGCAAAGAAAGTTATACAATCAAACTTCTGGATTTAGATGAAGCAATTAAAAACTATTATCTTGATTGGGAAAAATTACAACTCGCTAAATACAGATATGACATTGAGCCATTGGGTTTTAGCGCAGAAAACGATAATTTAGTAATAGTTCTATCTTATGTTTACGATAAAAATAACCGAAAAATATTTTTAGGTGCATGGAGCTACAACTGCCTTAACCACGAAATCATTTTGCTTTCAAAAACAAAAACATCATTTGAAATAAGCGCAAATGGGCTAATACTAAAAAGAAGCTATAATTAGCCAGAGTTGATAATTAATTTTATAAATACATAGCCATAAAATTAAAATATGAATTTTATAAGAATTATTCTTTTAACATTGGCAGTATTGTGTTTTAGCGGCTGTAACCAAAACAAAATAATAAAAAATATAGATTATATTAAAATTTCAAATACAAACAGTAACAACTACTTAGAATTTTACGGCAATGTAAAATCCCAAAAAATTGCCGATTTGAGCTTTGAAAGCAATGGAAAAATAACATTTATTCCATATCAAAAAGGAGATTTTATTAAAAAAGGGCAAGTAATAGCAAGACTTGACGGAGAACTGTATAAAATCCAAAGAAAAGAACAACTTGCTTTATTAAACAGCGCAAAAATTAAAAAAGACCGCTCTCAAATCTATTTTAAAAGAATGGATATCTTACACAATTCCGGTGCAATATCTGATAATGATTGGGAAGAAGCATACTATAACTACAAAAACTATACACAAGAAATGCAAGCACAAAAAGAAAAGCTTGCATATTTAAATAAACAAATAAGCTACAACATAATCACAGCACCTTATGATTGTTATATCTCGGAAAAATATAAAGAATCCGGCTCTTATGCTTCAATTGGAGACCCAATTGTAAGAGTGATTGCAAAAGGAGACACTCAAATTGAAATAATGGTAGATTCCAATATTGTTAATAAGTTGAAATTAAATGAAAAAATCATAGCAAAATATAACAATAAAAACTATTTTGGCTCTATCAAACACGTATCCAACACAAGCACAAATGACGGCGGATATCTGGTTAAAATTGTTCTTGACAAAAATTATCAAAACTTAAAAGACGGTATGACGCTAAACGTATATATACCTCAAAAAGAAAAATATAGCGCAAAAATCCCATTAACAGGTATTGTTTTTGAAGATAACGAAAAATGGGTCTATAAAATTACGGATATTAAAGACAATATAGGAACAATTAAAAAAGAAAAAATAACAATAGGAACAATCAGCAATAATGAAGCACAAATTACATCAGGCTTAAATGAAAACGATATTATTATTTCAAAAGATACAGACAGAATTAAACCAAATTCAAAAGTGAGATTATAAATGAAAAAATTTTTTATAATTTTTTCTTGTGTAGCTATTTTTTCTATTATTTATGTAGTAGGAAATTTTGAAAAAAACAAAAATACATACGAAATCAGAATACTTGCAAAAATGAGTAATTTAAGTGCAAAAGAAGTTGATGCACAAATAGCGGAGGAAATAAAAGACAAAATTTCAAACCTTGAAATGGTAAGAGAAATTTATATATTTTCTTATGACGGCTATTGCAATATTTATTGCAAATTAAACCCTACAATAATTTTTAAACAAACTGCAATAGATTTAGTAAAAACAAGATTAACACAGGCTTTATATAATGTTGATAAAAAAATAAGCGTATTTTTTGATGACAACAATACGATTAAATATGATACCTTTATTTTAATTAACACAACTAAAGACTATAAAACTCTAAAAGCCCTCACTGACAGCGCACATGACAAACTTCTCGATTACAAAATAGCCTCAAAAATTATTAAATTCGGAGAACAGAAAAGAACTGTTTTTATAAACTACAAAACAGCAGATTTAAAAAGATATAACTTAACTTTAAGCGATTTATCCGATTTAATTAACAACAATAATATTTATCAAAATTCAACAGTCGAAACAACCAAAAATAATTCATTTCCGATTTACAACAACGGAAGTATTAAAACAATAGATGACATTAAAAAAATAAGGATATATTACAAAAACAACAGCTTTTCAAACAATTTAGGCGATATTTTTGAAGTAGTGGAAAAAACCACAACTCCGCCCGAAAGTTTAATTTTTTATGACGACAAAAAAACTCAAATTCTGGCATTAGGAAAAAAGGAAGGACTTTTAGGATTAATCTATGATATTAAATTATCTTTTTATTTAAAAGAACTAAAAAAACAAAATACAAATGCAAAAATCATCAAAACAAACACCCTTGATCCGATAGAAATATATGACGTAAAAACAAACAATATATATGAAACAGAAAAACTCTACAAAAAAATATCCTCATATCACAACATTAAAAATATAATTTATCTAATCGGCATAAACTGTCCAAAAATAAACAATGACTCAGACTTTTTTGAACAAGAATTAAATAAAATAACAATTTTGTGTCCAAAATATGAAACAAGAAAAATAAAAGCAATTTTAAAAGAATTGAATATTGAATATGCTTCAAGAGAAAAAAAGGAAATCTGTGATAAAAACTTAGATGAGCTATATTCTAAAATTTTAAAATACAAAAAAGGCAAAAATGTTATTAACTCAACCACGGATAAAAAGCTTTCTTTTAACTACATAATAGATGAAAAGGCGCTTAGCGCATATAAAATGGATAAAAAAGAAATTATAAACTCGCTTCAAGGGTATTATAAAGGACTGGAGTGTTCAAATTTTTGGCAAGGCAGCAGCAATATTAAAATTATTTTAAAAAACAATGATAACTTTAATGATATTTATACATATTCCAAAAATTATAAAACATTATTTAATATTAATAATTTTACAAAAAAAGAAACAGAAGAAAACTTTTATAAAATTTCAAGAAAAAATGCAAAATACTGCACAATTTTAAAATACAAAAACCCTTCTTAATTAAAGAAGGGTTTACTCCAAATCCGCCAATTATCTCTCTCTATATAAATCCTTTAAGATTAAACTCTTTTTATTATCTTGCTATTCTGAAGTTAATCATTGCTTTGTGGTTAACAGCGATTAATTCCATTGAATTCCAGAATTCGTTAGGTTGAATAGTTGATTTAGTGTTGTCTAGGTTTACAG
>CALVET010000061.1 GCA_944326675.1 Candidatus Gastranaerophilales bacterium | reverse complement strand
CATTTTAAATACATTATTTTGAAGCTGCGTTGCATTATCCAGTTGTTCTTGAGATAAATTCAATTTGTCTTTGGCTTTTCTTAATTGTATATCTCTTGCATTATTTTTCTTTATATACTCATTATATTCCTTGTTGTCTTTAAATAGATTAATTAATTTTGTGAAATAACCTGACTTTTTCTTGTTTTCGGGAGTTATCTTAACATCTTTATATTTTTCAGGGTCAACATAAATTAAGGCTTGCGGGTTATCTAAAAGTTCGTTTCTCACTTTAAAACGTGCAACACGTGAAGCTTGTTTTTGTATTTTTGTGAATGTAACAGTGCCGGCAATAAAACCTGTCATTGCCAATACACTTGAAATAATCGGTGAATATTTAGCTATAGATTTAACTTTAGATAATATTGCATTTAACCCAGCGTAAGACCCAACTCCAAAGAAACCTAAAGCTGCTGAAACAACACTCGTTGCTAATTCTGCATCTTCTGCGTAATCTTGTGAAGCTATATCTATTTTTTCTACAATTGTTTGAATTAATTCTTGATCTTTTTTTGCCTGTAATTCCTCTTCTTTTGATAATTTAACATTATCAACATTTTTAATTTCTTCATTTATTTTTTTACTAAATTCATCTAATTTTGCGCTTACTTCTTTATCGGGGTGAATAAGAGTTTTTATTGATGAAACAATCCCAAAACCATTATTTTGAGCAATAATTTTTTTTGCTTCTTTTTTGTCAACTTTTATTGTATCTGCTATTTTTTCTTGCTCTTTTTGTTGAGTTTCGGTTAATATAGCAAATCGATTTGGACTAGATAAGTCATCCATCATTGATTCAGTTCTACCCATTCTTGATGCCTTAACTTCTTTTGAGGCACTCCAGGCAGATATTGCGCCAACTGATATACATAGAACAGACAACATTGCAGCTACGCCGGGAATAAGATGTTTTATATTTTTGAAATCACCCGAAAAAACTTCTTGAATTGCAATTCTGCTTTTTTTATTTAGAGCCGTTATTGCCCCACCTATGCCCATTGATAGATATGATGCAAGCTGCATAATTGGCATTGTTACAGTCTGGGTTATCTGTTCCATATTTTCAGCTTTTGTTTGCGAATATTCATCCATGACATTTACCGCATCAAGAACAACTTTTGCTCTTTGTATGTCATCTTGATAGTTGGAAAATTCATCTTTATGCGAATTGATATATTCAATTTTTTTCTGAAGATTTAAATCGCGTTCTTCTTTCCAGCTTTTATATTTTGGTTGGTTTTGCTTAAAATTTTTATAATTACTGATGATAGACATTAAACACCCTTTCAAGCATTATAAAACGCATTATTTAAAATTATTGCCTGAAAAAAATGATATTATTAAGTTTAGTTAAAAATAAAAAAAACTTCTTGCAAAAAAATATTTTTTAGATAAGATAGATAATGCACCTCACGAGAGTGAGGATTAAAAAAAACCGAATTTGAATATATTTCAAAACCGGTTATATAATGAGTCTTGTATCGTTAGTAAATCTTAAAGCCCGATTTTTATTGGGCTTTTTTTTAACATTAACAATTATACTACGCGCTACAATTATAGAAATACTACATATATACTATTTACGTCGCTAAAGATTGTTATTCAGCTGTTTTTACAGTATCAAAACTCATTTTTTCCCATGTTTTATAGCCTCCGTTTACCACCATTACCATGTAGCCTCTTTTTGCGATTTCATAGGCTGTTTTATGAGCAAGTGCACAATATTGACTATAACAATATACAATATTTAATTTCTTCTTTTCAAACATCACAAGGTGTTCATCAAGGCTTTCGTACGGCACATGTATTGCATAAGGGATATGACCTTCAATGTAGTCTTCATATTTTCTAACATCGACGATATTAATATTTTCTATTTCATTTTCAATCATTCTCTTTAATTTAAAAGGTGAAATAATAAAAGATAGTTCATTTAAGAAAAATTCTTCAGCTTTTTTTGTATTTTCAGTTAAATATTTAATTTCCATTTTTATTCTCCTATATTTCTTACTATTCGATTGATATTGATAATATATTTAAATAAATCTAACAGATGGGTATTGATAATATTAAACAATACCTTCTCTAATTGCTTTAACTGCAGCTTGTGTTCTATCATCTACAACAAGCTTTTGAATTATGTTGCATACGTGGGCTTTAGATGTGTGCTCAGAAATATTCAGCTCGTCTGCTATTTGTTGGTTAGATTTGCCATCCACAACAAGTTTTAATACTTCATATTCTCTTGCAGTAAGGTTAGCGTGTGTTTGTTTAAAATTTGAACGGCTGACTTGTGTATTTGGTATTACATTTGGGTTTAATTCTCTTAAGATTTGAACTGCTTTTTTATCAATCCACATTGCTCCTCTTGAAACAGATTTTACAATCAAATCTAGCAATTCTGTGTTAATATCTTTTAAAATATAACCGTAAATACCCATTTTCATGGCCTTATTAATTACATGTTCATTTATATGTGATGTTAAAATTGCAAATTTTACATTTGGCTTTTGACTGGACACTTTTTCAATTAAGTCAAGACCGTTTATATCACCTAATTCTAAATCCAATAGTACAACATCGGGATTTTGCGCAACAATTTTACTGATTCCTTCTTTGCCGTTTGAAGCTTCTGCTACAACGCACACACAAGGTGAATTTTTAAATAATGACTTTATTCCGCAGCGAAACAATTTATGGTCATCAACAATCATTAATCTGATTTTTTCTTCATTGTTATTTAAAATAGTATTTTGCATAATTACTCCTTAATTTTTTAATAAAATAACAGTTTATATTTATTTATTCATTGCATTTGTCATCATAAAGCGTGTAATTATAGCAAAAATTTAGATTTGAAATATACTTTATAATGTTATTCATATCAGTAATGATTGCTAAACCGTGCTCGCTTCAAAATCAGTTTTAAGGGGGTTTTAGAATTAGGCTTAGTATATTTTATCATTTATTTAATTAACATTGCCTGTTACATAATATACATAATGCTTATTACATGTATCGACATGTTTAATTTAAGCGGTCTGTAACAAGTTTTAAGCCCTGTTATTTATTTAGTATAAATTTTTTATCTATTATGTCAATACCCTTTTTTAAAATTTCTTCTAAGTGCCTATTATTTAATAATTTCTAGTGCGCAGCACTAGAAAACCGCCCTCGGCAGGAGTGAACAGCCAGCCTGAGCGCTAGCCCCCTTGACATTATAAGCGCCAATGACACTATTTTTTTAAATTGTGTCTCTTTCTTGTTTTTTGTATCTTATTTCAAGTCTTTTTGCTTTTTTTCTTATTTCTTCTTCATTTAACAAACCTTTTTCTTTTAGTTTGTTTATCATTTGATCTTTTTTATTTTCTATAATCATTGCAGTTTGATTCATTGATTCGTTGCTTGCTAGATTTTCATATCTTAGCATTTCTTTATAATATGATTCTGGTATTGAATATTTGTGATTATCCCCGTCCAATAAGTACCCTTTTCTTAATTCTTTGTGGTATCTTCTAGCCCATTTTTTCCCTATTTTGTTATGGCTGCTGCATCGCATTGTAACCGGATACTCTTTTTTATTGTTGTTATACAATTTTTTCATTGTGTAATTTGCTACATATTTTATAGTCCTTGGAGTTACTTCTGATATTGTGTGTTGTCCTATTTTCATCTTTTCATAGCTCCAAATTTTATCAATAAAAGGAGAAAAATATATTTCCTTATTTTTTTTTGATTTTCCTATATTAATGCTTCCTAAATCATCTTTATCTATTCCAAAAAATAGAATGTGCCAATGTGCTCTATGTGTGTTTTGTGTTCCGTGTTCTCCTACTGCAAAATATGAAATAAACCTATCTTGCTTTGCTAGTTCTTTTCTTAATTTTTTAATAAATAGTGTTACTAACCATCCTGTTTTTTTTACATTTGTTATGTAATGTGGACCTATCATAGTTGTATATTTTTCTTTTATTCTTTTAGTTGTTCCATCATTTTGTTTATACGTATGATATTTTGTTAGTTCTTTTACTTTTGGTCTTAATAAAAAACGTGGACGAAATGTTAGTGTTATCATACACATTTTATTGTAATATTGTGATTCGTGATATAATTTTATCGCCCACGTTCGGCATTTTTGCCTTTTACATAGTATGCACTTGCCACATTTAACAAGGATTTCTTCATTTGTATTTTTATTAATAATTTTTATTGGATTTAAACACATTTTATGTTATACTTTCATTATGGAAATATTATTATTGGTTATTATTATTCAATTATCTTTTATTAATTTTCGACTAGGAAAATTAACAAAAATTTATAAATTTATTTCTTCAAAGGAAGCGAAACACCTAACGAACCTCCAAAACCAAAACGACGTATAGTGTTAGCTATATTTTTTAATATTCTATGATTTTTGTCCCAATCTTCTTGAAGTTTTACTTCTCTTGCAGTTCCTCTTACTGTTGTATTAATAAGTTTTGTATCTGCCATAGTATTTTGTGCTTCTTTTAAATTCTTATATGTTTGCGCTTCTAAATTTTTTAAATTTGCCAGTTTTTCTCTATCATAATATTTTAAATCTTTTTGTCCTTTTAGATTATTGATTTGCTGTTGTATTACTTCTAATGATTTTAAATTCGTATTTATTGCTTCTGTATTTGCTTGATTTTCTAATAATTTTGTTTGTGCCCTTTTTGCTGATAAATTTTGCCCAAAGTCTAATAATGACATCATTTGCTGAAATTTGTTGTTTTGTTCTCCCACTGCATCAGCCATTCCTACACTATTAGTTCCACTTGTTACTGTTGGTGCTTGTCCCATTCCAAAAAGTGGGTTTATTCCTGCATTCAACATATCTTCGTATTGGAATTTATATCTATTTCTATACATATATTCATTCCAATCTTGTGCTTGTTTCTGTAGTGCAAGATTATATTCATATTGTTTTTGTGCTGCTTTTGCACTGTTTGAACTTCCTATTCCAAAAAGTCCCATTGTTGCTCCTATTCCATTGTATATTGCTCCTGGTATATTACTGCTTGCTATATCTTTTATTGTATTTAATCCGCTAGTAGCATAATTTTTTATTTTATTCCAATCTACCATATTACACCTATGAACGGGGGAGAATATCTCCCCCTTATTGCTTTACCTCTTACGTTAAAATTAATCCGTTTCTACTGGATTTAGTTAGTATGTTGCTAGGTTGTGCAATTAATTTTTGTTTTGTTCCTTTGTTCCAAGATTTTAAATTCTCTTGCATTGATAATGATTTCTTTTTAGCTTTGTATTGATTCGCCATTGTTTTGTTCTCCTTCCATTTTTCTTTCTCCATACAATGCACCCATCATAAAAGTTATTGTGTAACTTAATATAATGCCAAATACTAAGTATCCTTCTAATAAGATTTTATTAATTTCCATTTTTCCTCCTAAGTATTGAATGCCAACATCGGGTTTATATTTGGTATTGCTTCTAATGGTACTTCTATATCTTGTATTCCTGTAATTAATGAATTACATATAAATTGTGTTTCATTTGTTACTGTCAATGCTCTTTTAAAAGCTTCATCCGTTACTTTGTCAAAATCTTTATTTAAAGTCGGTGCTTCTTCAAATTCTTGTGCAAAATGATATGCGTCTAATGATTGCGCATAACTACTTCTCTGTTCTCCGTGTATTTCATTTACCGGATATAATAATCTGCTGTTTCTCTTTCCGTATCCAAATACTTCATCATTTACTGGTGTTCCTTGTTCATTTACTACATCATCAGATTGTACAAATATTTCACTTCTGTATATAGCTTCATCTCCCATTAAATTAAAAATTGGATTAAATAATTCTAGTGGGTCGTCAGTTTGCATTAACTTGCTTACGCCTTGTTGATATTTTGGATAGCACGTTACAACACCATATATTATAATCCAGCCGAACTCTCCAAAAGATTTGTTTATTAATTCGCCGTAGTTTTCCATATATCCATTAGCAGTTCTATTTCCTAATGGTGTCGGTTCACTTGCTGTTGATGATGTTTGTGTAACTGTATCAAATTCTATCATTTGTGATGTAGAACCTAAAAATTCCGGTTGTTGTAATACTCCATCAGGATTTACTGTTCCATATATATTAGATATATGTTCAAAATATCTATTTCCTCCTCTGGACGTTAGATATTGGAATGTATTATAAGCTACTGCTTGATACAAACCTTCTAATGGTGCTCCCATTGCATTTGATAAGTCCGCTATTAGACCCGAATTTTTTCCTTCTTTTGTTACTCCTAATGATCCTATTGGGCCCGGTTCTCCTTCTGGTAAATTTTGTCCAACATCTTTTCCATATGCTGAAGTACTAATATTTATTGCACTACTACTGTCCGGCCATATACCTACATTTATTGTACCACTACTTAATCCTAGTGTTTTACCATTTCCTATAACTGGTGCAGTACTTCCTAATGGTATTTCAACCGGAGTTGTACCGCTTTGTGTAGGTAAACATTGTGTAAATAAATCTCTTGGTTTGCAAATTTTTCTTAATTTCATATTTTCGTTTGGGTCGTCATCTTCATCTCCTAGATTTACACTTAATGGATTTTCTAATGTTTGATTTCTGAAATAATAGTTATAAATTTGCCTATCTGTTCTTGGTAAGAATGCATCAATTTTATAATTAGGTACTCCTGGTGGGCATCCTATATTGTCATAAAATGAATTAAACTCAAAACCTCCCTCCGGAGCTGTTACTTTTGGTACTAAATACGTTGGTTCTTCTTCAGGATTTTCTGGATTTTGTTTTTCGCCAAACCAGTATTTATATTTTGTCCAGTCATTTCTATCCGGATTATAAAATGCAAAAAATTTAGCTACTAAATTATCCATTGGTGTTATTGATAATGGTGCTACTTTTATTACTGTAGACATGTCTAAATTATATGTTTGTCCCGGTACTACTCTAATTGCCGCAATTGGTGTTATCTCTCCAAGTTTCATGTTCCAATTTATTTCTTTTTCGAATGGGAATCTGTTTCTTTTATGTGATAATGTTGGAAAACTCTTATAAAATTTTTCTATATTTAATGCATTTGACATTTATTTACCCTTTCCATACTGTTCCATTGTCTTTTAAATCTTTGTTTTATCTTTTCATCATATTCTTTTTTTGGATGAATAAACGTTGTTTTTATTACTTTGTCAGCTTCTATTATGCTTTTACATTTTTCTTTTATTTGTTCATCATTTCTGATCAGATTATTATACACTTTTTTGTACATTTGTATTATCGGTTTGATTGTTTTGAATATTATTAATGTTAATATTGCCAGTTTCTTTAAATTTTTCATATAATTCTCCTTGCTTACTTTCTAATGCTTTTATGAATGCTTTTTGTGTTTCAATTTCTTGTTTTTGTAGTTTTATTTGTTTATTGTAATTTTTCACTGATTCAAGTTGTGATTTTGATACAATTCCAATTTCCGCCAATTTTCCTAATTTTGTTTCGTCATTACAAGTATAAGCATTTATAAATTCCATTGGATTGTCATTAAATTGTTCTTTTCTTATTCTTGCCGGAATATTTTCAAATAAATTATTTAATCTTTTCTTTGTATTTAATAATTCTTCTTTTGATTTAAACATTTGTGTATAGTCATTACCATATAATTTATTAGCTAATGCGCTATTTGCTTCTACATTCTTTTGTTCTGCTTTTGCAATTATTGCGTCTATTCCGTACCTTTTCGCCATTTCTGTTATACTTGCACTTGATAATTGACTTTGGTCAGTTAGATCTTCAGCATCATATTTAATTTTAAATCCTTCTTTTTTTCCTATTTGGGAATAATGATTTTTAAATTTCATTTTTTATTATTTCTCCATTTTCTACTTTTTTTATTTGCTCTTCTAGTTGTCTTATTACAAATTTTGTCAATCCTTTTTCAGAATATAATTTTTTTATTATATTTTTTTCATAAGTCAGTGTTGCTTTTTCTTCTTCATTCTTTATGAATTTATTTATATCTTTCAAATCTCTCTTTTGTTTTTTTAATAACATTTTTAAATATCTACTATACATTTTTTTCTCCTTGTTCTTTAAAAAATGTCTCTTGTATCATTTCAATTACTGTTTTAACAAGATTGATGATTTTAATAATTGTGTTTAAATCGATTTTCATATTTCCTCCGTTTCTATTTTTACATATATATTCTTTATTTCATTGAAATATCTTGTTATTTTTCCGTTAGTTTTTTTTAGTGTGTTCCAATCTTTAAAATTAAAATCGTATGTGCTTTTTCTTTCCCAAAATTCTGTTCTATTTATCAACTCTTTATATATTTCTATTGAATTTTTTAAACATTTTATTGTTTCTTCTAGGTTTTCTTTCAGAATTTTTATTTTTAAATTTCTGTATTTTTTCTTGTTTATTTTGATAATTTCTTTAAATGATATTGGCTCATATAATTCCACACTCTTCAGAATTAATTCTTTAGTATTGCTCTTGTTTTTTTTATCTACATTTTTCATTATTAATGCAGTGTCTAGAATGTCTTTTAATGTAGTTGTTTTTCTTTTTTTGATGTTTTCCTTGTTTTCCATTTTTAACTCCTGTGTTTACATAATATACATTATCATAACCAATCGTTTAACATGGATATACTATCTAAAGCAACTTATAGCGAGATTTTCAATTTTTACTAAAATTAATTCAAAAAAGTGAATTATAAATCTTTAAAAATGTTATAATAAAACTATGTTAAAATTAGCAAAATATGATGTTGTAATTGTTGGAGGCGGAACCTCAGGTTGTGCTTGTGCTTATATTTGTGCTAAAAACAATCTAAAAACTTTGCTTGTTGAAAAGAATAATTTTCTTGGCGGCTTAATGACCGGCGGGCTTGTTGTTCCGGTTATGAAATCTTCAGTTAAAAATTACAATTGCGAATATTATGATAAACTTGTTGAAACCGCAAAAAAATACAAAGCTCAAGTTACATATAAAGATTTAAATGATGGCTGGTTCAATCCTGAGATTTTAAAAATTGTTTTGGATGATTTGTTGTCTTCTGAAGAATTAAAAAACAATCTTGATATTTTATATGAAACAGAAGTTTTAGAAGTAAAAAAGCAAAACAAATTTATCAATACTGTTATATTAAAATCTAATTTATTATCAATACCAATCGAAGCGAAGTATTTTGTTGATGCTACAGGTTCAGGTGAGTTTTCACAACTATGCGGATGTAATTTTTTACATGATTCAAACTTAAAACAACAAAATTCTCTAAGATTTATTTTGGGCAATGTCGATATAGATAAATTTTGTGAATTTATTAAACAAGTAGATTCTGATGAGAATATTACCAATACCTATCGAAACGATAGAGATACAATGAATGAAATCCACTTTACAACTGCTTCTACGTGGGATACATCAAAATATTGGGCATTGGATAAATATCTTAAAAAAGGTGTCCAAGATGGAATTTTATTAGATTGCGATCGAAGTTATTTTCAAATTTTTTCAGTTGCAGGTGCTAAAGGCGAGGTTGCTTTTAATTGTCCTCGATTTGCCAATTATATAGATAACCCTTTTAAATATTCGCTTGAATTGAAAAATGCCAGAATGGCAATTTATAGACTGTATCGCTTTGTTAAGAAATATTTTGTCGGATTTGAAAATGCAATAATAGTAAATATAGCGGTTCAAACTGGTATAAGAGAACAAAACCGCGTGAAAACAAAATATATTTACACTAAAAATGACATTTTAAATCAAAAAGAAATTAAAAACCCGGTTTTGGAGGCTAATTACCCTATTGATATCCACTCGGGCGAAAAAAACAAATCGGTATTATTAAAAACGGTTGATTATAAATTGCCTGTTGAGTCATTAATTAGTGCAGATATTGAAAATTTATGTGTCATTGGAAAGCTCGTTGGAGCAGATTTTGAAACTCATAGCGCCCTAAGGGTGCAGAAAAGCTGCATGTCTATGGGTGAAGCAATTGCCAAATATATCAAAGGCAAATTATTTACCGATACAGAAGTTTGAAAAGACATTATCCAAAATGCTATCAGTTAAAACTTCGCCCGTAATTTCATCTAATGCCAAAATTGCACCTTTTAAATCCATTGCATACAAATCTGCTATTTCAGATATTTTAGAGGTGTTTATTACGTTTTCAAGGCATTCTTTTGCTCTTATCAAACAAGTCTGTTGTCTTTTATTTGTTGTATAGTTTGTATCTTCAATAATTAGATTTTTTATTATTGATGTTATTTTATTTTTGAGGACATCAACCCCAAAACCACTTTTTGAGCTTATTTCAATGGCGTTTATGTTGTCATTTTTTTTGTTTATATCTGCTTTTGTTTTAACAAAAATAACCTGTTTATCTTTCGCTAAATTGATTAATTCTTCATCAATTTCATCAGAAAAATTATTTTCATATAAAAATAAAACGATGTCAGATTGTTTAATTGCTTCAATTGAATTATCAATTCCGATTTGCTCAACTAAATCTGCTTTTTCTTTATCTCTTATTCCCGCCGTGTCAATAAAATTAACAATATATCCGTCAAGATTGATTGCTTCTTTTATTGTATCTCTTGTTGTGCCCGCAATATCTGTTACAATAGCACGAGAATAATTTAAAAGAGCGTTAAATAAAGAGCTTTTGCCGACATTCGGAACCCCAATTAAACATGCACACAAACCGTCCCTAATAAAATCGTGGCTTTTAGCGTTTTTTAAAATGTCGTTAATTTCTAGAATTTTATCATTACATATCGATACGATTGTTTTTGAGTTAACTTCAGCAACATCTTCAGGAAAATCAATTGAAGCAATTACTTTTGAATAAATATCAATTAAATCTGACTTTAGTGTATTAATTTTGTTTTTTAAATATCCGCCGAGATTATTTAGTGCATTTTGAGCTGATTTTGTACTTTTTGCATGAATAACATCTAAAACCGCTTCAGCTTGAGATAAATCAATTCGATGATTTAAAAAAGCGCGCTTTGTAAATTCGCCTTTTTGAGCTAGTCTTGCTCCTTTTGAAATTATTAACTCTAAAACCGCATTTAAAATAGATGGGTTACCATGGGTTTGAATTTCAATAACGTCCTCACCTGTATAGCTGTGAGGGGATAAAAAAGGCAAAAGTATTACTTCATCGAGCTTGTTTTTTTTATCATCCAATATAAAACCATAGTTTATTTGTTTTGGGGTGATTGTTTTAGAAAATATTTCATTTGCTATGTTAAAAGCTTTATCGCCTGATATTCTTATTATTCCAACTGCTGAGAGTGCTTGAGGTGTTAATGTTGCACAAATTGTATCAAAATTATTTTCCATATGATAATTTTATCATGTTTATAGTAAAATTAAACTTAAATAATTTAGACTTTTAATAAACGAGGAGAATATATGGATTTTGTAACATTAACAATAGAGATTTTAAACAAACTAGCCTCTTTCGCAGGTTCATACGGCACGGCAATTATAATTTTTACCATTTTAATGCGCCTATGCTTATGGCCGATAAACGTTTCTCAACAACGTTCCATGAAAAATATGCAAACGCTTACTCCTAAAATGAAAATGATTCAGGAGAAATATAAGAATAATCCTCAATTAATGCAGCAAAAAATGATGGAATTTTATAAAGAGCACAATTTTAACCCAACAGCAGGTTGTTTACCGATGTTAATTCAAATTCCTGTTTTCATTATGCTATATAGTGCTCTAATGAGTCCTCAGTTTATTCAAATGGCAGGAAATACCAACTTTTTATTTATAAACAGGCTGGATGCAACAATTAAATCAAATGCCGGCGTTTCTTTGGACGGCAAATTTTCTGTTGGTAAAAATGCGCAATTTCAAGCAGGAAAATCAGCAAAGGTATTTTTAGTAAATAATAAAGTAATTGAAAATGTTAAAATTGAAAAACCGCAAAAAGCTGTTTCAATTCAGGGTGAAATCGAGAAAGATAAACCTATTGAACTCAAAATTTCTCTTGACAGTTTAAATCTTAAATTTGCCCAACTTGATAAAATTCAAAAAGCTGAGCTTTCAGTCATGAATATTATGACTAAAGAAACCGAAAATGTCGAATTTACCAGAAGAGGAGATATTTTAGCAGCAAGCGTGCCAACAATTCCTGCTCAAAACGCAATTCATTATGATGTAATTTTATTAGTAGCATTGTTTGGTATAACGATTTGGCTATCTCAAAAAGTTATGATGGCTACAACTAAAACTAAAAATCAAGACGCCACTCAAGAAGCAATTCAAAAATCTATGGGTACTATAATGCCTGTTATGATAGTTTTAACGTTTGTATTTATTCCTATACCGGCAGGTGCTTTATTATACCTTGTTACAAGTAATATATTCCAAATTGCTCAAACTGTTATTATTAATAAACAGCTTGATTTTGAAGAGCATAAAAAAGCTGCTCAAAAAGATAGCGAAAAAGGAATTATAGATGCAAAAGTGATTGACTCAAAAGTCATTTCAGACAATAATGAAAAGCAATAAATATCCTACAAAAATTTTATTTTTTAAACTTATACTTTAAAAAATCAATAATTTGTACTAAAATCAGTTAGAAAAGGGTTATTGCTTTGGGTGAAAAATTAATTGTAAAAGGTCAAATTCCAACAAAAGGCGAAGTTTCCATTAGCGGTGCAAAAAATTCCGTTTTAAAGTTAATGGCGGCTTCACTTTTGTGTAATGACACCTGTGTTATATATAACGTTCCTTGTTTATCTGATGTTGAAATAATGTTAGAAGTTTTATCAGAGCTTGGTGCAAAATGTAGCTATGATAAAGAATTAAAAAAAGTTGAAATTGATTCATCAAACCTTACCAATTGCACCGCTTCAAAAGAATTTGTTTCAAAGATGCGAGCAAGTTTTTGTGTTTTAGGCGCTCTGGTTGGAAGATTAAAACAAGCAAAAGTTGCACTCCCCGGCGGGTGTAAAATTGGTGAAAGAAGAGTTAATTTTCACATCAAAGGACTTGAAACATTGGGTTGTAAATGTGAAATTGATGATGGATATGTTGTTGCAAAGGCAGCTAAATTATCAGGTTCAACTGTTTGTTTTGATATACCTTCTGTTGGTGCTACAGAGAATGTCATGATGGCTGCAGTTTTGGCTGAAGGCGATACTATTATTCAAAACGCTGCTCAAGAACCAGAAATTGTCGATTTGGCAAACTTTCTTAAGTCAATGGGTGCAAAAATTGAAGGTGCTGGAACTAATCAAATTGTTATAACTGGAGTTAAACAATCTGATTTAAGAGGCTGCGAATATACAACTTTACCCGATAGAATTGAAGCAGGTACATATATGAGTATAATTATTGCTTCAAGGGGTCAAGGTATAATTAGAAACATCTTTCCAAATCACCTTACTTTATTTACGGGAAAACTTCTTGAAATGGGCGCAAAAATAAAATTAATTGACCCAAATACGATGAAGGTTTCAAATAATCAAAGACTTAAAGCAATGAACTTCATTACACAACCTTATCCCGGTTTTCCAACCGACCTTCAAGCACTTGCCATGGCGCTTTTATGTTGCGCAGACGGAATTTCTGTTGTAACAGAAAGTCTTTATGAAAACAGATTTATGCACATTCCCGAACTTTGGAAAATGGGCGCAAATATAATTGTAAACAAAAAACATGCAATAATTAAAGGTGTTGATTGTCTTGCAGGTACACAGGTTCAATCAACAGACCTTAGAGCAGGTGCTGCACTAGTTACAGCTGCAGTCATGGCGCGCGGTGAAACAGAAATAAGCGGATTAAACCATATCGACAGGGGATATGAAAATTTTGTTGAAAAGCTTAGAGGTTTAAATTTGGATGTCGTAAGAACATCGGATAATCAGACAGATGTTAGAACCGGAGAAACAAATGGCACAAGAATATAAAAGATGGTATGACCATGATCCTCTCTTATTAAAAGTTATTAATATGCTGAGAGATTATCAAACAGAACTTAGAGAACAAGCAAACGAATTTTTAAATTCTATTGAAAAAAAAGTTTCCAAAGAAGCTATAGAAAAGTTCTATCAACTGGTTAAACCTATTAATGGCGGTGCGCGATGGTATGATAAAGATCCTGTTATATCAAGAACGGTTGAATTACTTCGTGTTGTTCCTCCCGATGTTCAAAAAAAAGCTGCGCAGATGTTTATAGACACGCTTAAGAAAAACGGAATCAATATTGAAGAATAGCTCATCTTGAATATTTACAAGTATATTTTCGGTTGTTATTTTTGCTTTTTCTTCAAGTTTAAATTTTGTTTTTTTAATTGAATTTGAAATTTTATAGAATTCAAAACATTTTTGATAGGTATATTCTTTTATAAGCAATGAATTTGCAACTCTTGCTTCATAACTGATTAATTGCGATGAGTTCATCTGCTCATCGTAATATTCATTTATTTTATCTTCAAGTGAACTTGTTGAAATCATATTAACCCCTTGAATATTTGTTTATATCATCTTTTATTATTGCTCTTGCCCTTGCAATACGAGATTTTACCGTTCCTATTGTAGTATTTGTAATATCTGAAATTTCATCATAGCTCAGCCCTTGGATTTCTCTTAATGTTATTGGGATTTTATAGTGCAAAGGAAGGTTTTCGATTGATGTTTTGATTATTAAATCTAATTCATTATTTAATATTGTTTCTTGTGGATTTGAATCATAATCAGGTACTTCAATCGCTGCCGAATCATCATTTCTTATCAGTGGTATTTCTGTTGATTTTTTCTTATTTTTTCTTAAATAGTCATAATATGAATTTAATATTATTTGATTAAGCCATGTTTTAAAATATTTGGGATTTTTCAATTGCGTAATTTTTTTGCTTAATTTGATTAATACGTCTTGCATTATATCAGCAATATCATTTTCATCTTTTTTAAGATAAAACAATGTAGAATAAATGTTATTTTGTTCTTGTTTTATAAGTTCAATTAAAGCTAATTTATCAGATTTTATTGCTCTTTTAATTGTTTCTAATTTTTCTTCATTCATAAATTAAGACTATTAAATTTTATCTGCTTTCGCTATAATCTGATATATATATTCAATAGGGCAATATTTATGTATTTTAGAATAATAGACGCAAATTTAAATCGAGCCAGTGAAGGCCTAAGAAGTGTTGAAGAGTATGTCAGGTTTATTTTAAATAATAAAAAACTTTCTGCTGAATTGAAAAATTTACGTCATCGAATTACAATGTATTTTGAGGGAGATTATATAAATCTCATAAATTCAAGAGACACAAAAAACGATATTGGTACAGATATCGAAAATATATCAAAAACAGAAAATAAAACTGATGTATTAAAAGCAAATATCAAAAGGACCCAGCAAGCACTTAGAGTACTAAGCGAATATGGTTCTTTGGATGATAAATACAGATATAAAATGTATGAAATAGAAAAAGAAATTATGGATATAATCTATAAAGAAAAAAGAACAAATATTAAACAAGCATTATTAGATGATAAAAATATTTATCTTATAACATCTCAAAATAATATTGAAAATGAAGATGATTTTATCGATAAAGTTGCTCAAATTCTAAATGCGGGTGTTAAATTAATTCAATATAGAGAAAAAAATAAATCTGCCCGATACATGATTAAAACAGCTAAGAAATTGCGCCAATTATGCTCCATGTATAATGCACTTTTAATCATAAACGACAGAGTTGATATTGCAAAAATTGTAGATGCTGATGGCGTGCATTTGGGTCAAGATGATATTGATATATTATCAGCAAGAAAAATTTTAGGAGATGACAAAATAATCGGAATTTCTACCCACAAGCCTCAGGACGCTATTGAAGCGCAAGACAACGGTGCAGACTATATTGGGGTAGGACCTGTCTTTAAAACTCCGACAAAGCCAAACGCTGACCCCGTCGGGCTTGAATATGTTAATTGGGTTAAAAATAATATTAAAATACCTTTTTATGCAATAGGTTCAATTGATGAAAATAATGTGGCTGATGTAGTTAAGGCGGGTGCTGCACGAATTGCTGTTATAAGAGCATTAATGAATTCAAATGACGTCAATAGAACAGTTAATATTTTTAATAAGGAATTAAACTTTGGCAATAATTAATTCAACAAAATTTCTTGATTTTAAATCTGCAATTTCACCATCAGGCCATGATTGGTATTATGTAAAAAGAACAAATGATAAACCTAATCTTGATAGCGCAGTTGCAATAACAACTTTAGTCAAAATTAACGGTGAATATAATTTTTTATTCATTAAAACAAACAGACCCCCGATTTCAAATGAAAAAAAAGCAAAATATTGCCTTGAATCTCCGGCGGGGCTAATTGCTGATATAGATAAAGATGAAACTTTATTGGAATGTGCTAAAAAAGAGCTTTTAGAAGAAGCAGGGCTTCAGGCTGATGAATTATATATAGAGTTAAAAAATTCATCTACAAGCGCAGGTCTATCAAGCGAAACAATAACTTATGTTACTGCAGTTTGTAATTCATATAATTTAATTCAAAAACCCGTTTCAGATGGCGGTATAATTCTTGAGCGTCTTTTTATTCCTGTCAACGGCGTCGATAAATATTTAAAAACAATAAACCAAAATGAAATATCAGTTGCTGCCGCATTAGTATGCGGAGTTTATTATGCGCTTTTAAGAATTAATTCTCGTTAAAAATAAGTAATTTTTCAATATTAACATTTAAAAATTTAGATAGTTCATAAATTTTTGCTAATGACATATTTGCTTTACCACGCTCAATATTAGCAATGTAGTTTTGTGATACATTCATTATTTCAGCTAATTGTTCTTGCGTTAAATCTTTTTTAATGCGTTCAATTTTAACATTTTTGCCAAATTTTTTTAATAAAACATCCTTATCCATATTTATAAGTATATAAATATTGACTTATAAATTTAAGAGTGTTATAAGTTATAATATATAACTTATAAATTATATATTTTGGGGAATTATGAAACACAAATTATTTTTATGCCGTAAATTTGGCTTTTCTATGGTGGAATTATTAATTTCATTAATTGTAATTTCTTGTATTACAGCAGCTTTTGCACCTTTGATTACTAAAAAATTCTCATCTAGTGTTTTTGGTTTTGGAGGAGGCAGCGGAAACACCCCTTCAATAAGTGCTGATTGCAGTTCAAAATTTTCATCTGATTGTTTATTATGTACATCAAGCGAGTGTTTAAGTTGCGCTAAAACATGTCCAGAGGGTCAATGTCAGGATTCAACAAATTGTACTTGCAAAGAATGCCCTGCAAGTGAATATCCTAATTGTATTAAATTTACTAATACTGCTTGTATACAATGTAAAAATGGTTATAGGTTGGTTGATAGTACGTGTATAGCGTGTCCTAACGGAAAATATTCAGATAACGGAAAAGAATGTAAGTATTGTGAAATAGGTTATTGGCCTAATGATGATAAAACTGCTTGTGTAGAATGTCCTAAAGGATATATATGTAATCAAGATACACAGGTAAAATGTTCCGGCACCACTGCACCAAAAATTGAAGAAAACCTTGGAGGAGTTTTAGGTAAATCCCATATTTGCGCTCCATGTCCAGCTGGGTCATATTGTGTAGACGGTATAGAAACCAAATGCCCCGAAGGAACTTATTCACAAGGTAATACATCGCAATGTTCAACTTGTCCTGATAATGAATATCCAACTGAAGATCAAAGCGCTTGCACAAGCTGTCCGACAGGTTATTATTGTTCAGGCGGTCAGCAAGTGTCATGTAGCGAAAAATGGAGAAATTGCGCCGAATGTGATTCAACTGGATGTACTAAATGTAAGGAAAATTTTAATTTTTCAAATGGTCAATGTGAAAGCTTATCTCCACTTACAATGAAAGTCGGAAATCTATATGTAACAAAATATAACATGGGTGATAGAGATGAGCTTCCTATTCCCTCGACTATTACTCTGCTAAATTATAATGAAAAATGCCCTACAAACGGAAAATGCTGCTGGCAAGGTCAAACTGCATACAGTAGCTATTGTGATGCAGAAAACGGTGGATATAGCGGTTGCAAAAGAACAGTATGCAACTGGGATGCAGCAAGAGAAGTTTGCGCACGATTTAATCTAGATGGTTTTAATTGGAGATTGCCTGCATATTCTGAAATGAGCAGTTGGTACTCATACTCTGCCCTAATGTCAGCTAACGGGCTTCAGTTATGCAGTAATACAACCGGTTCCTCTAAAAATTGGTCCCGTTGTTATACACAAAGTAATTGCGGAAATTATGTAAATTACTCATATATTGGAACTTTGTCATGCAATCCAGGCTACTTGTGGACTAGAAATAACAATACTAATGATTATGCGTATTTTTATTATTTAAATGGTTCAAGTTGGAATTATTCTACCGATTACAAAAGAAATGCTATGTCGGTTCGTTGCGTAGCACAAGAATCAAATACATGCCCTGCGGGTACATATAAAAGCAATAATGATTGTCTTGATTGTTCTAATAAATACCCAAACTGCAGTCTTTGCGATGATCAATTGTGCCACTTGTGTCAAACTGGATATGAATTTCATAGAGGAACGGGTAAATGTGTAAAATCGTTAGAAAATGCACTTCCTGTAGATAAGTTTTATGTAACAAAATATAATATGGGAGATAATGGTCTACCAATACCATCAACTGTTACAATACTTCCACTTAACGGTACTTGTACATCAATTAAATGCTGTTGGCAGGGTCGCACTGCTTATAGTAGCTATTGTAATGCATTTTATAATGGATATAGCGGATGTAATAGAACAGTATGCAATTTTGAAGCTGCAAAAGAAATATGCAGCCAATATACTGCAGGAAACAAAACTTGGAGACTACCCAAATATTCTGAAATGAAAAATTGGTATCAAACATATTCAGCAAATTATGCTGATATATATGGATTACAAATTTGTAGTAATACAACCAGTTCAAGCTACAATTGGCCAATGTGTTACACGCAATACGGGTGCAAGGGGACTTATTCAGATAATTGTTATCCTAGTTATATATGGACACAAAATACATCAAATATTAATAGTTCTTACCATTATTATTTAAGTGGTTCAACTTGGTCTTATTCTACCACTTACAATCTTGAAGCACTTTCAGTTCGATGCATAACTGATAGAGTTGATTAAATTTATGTTATTTTTTGTGTTTTGATATCTTGGGGGCTTATGCTCCCATTTTCTTTATGCAAAAAAGTCCGAAATTCTTCGGACTTTTATAATTTTAAAAACAATTTATTCTTCATTTAATGATAAAACTGCCATAAATGCTTCTTGTGGAATTTCGACTCTACCCACTGACTTCATACGCTTTTTACCACGTTTTTGTTTTTCTAAGAGTTTTCTTTTTCTTGAAATATCACCACCATAACATTTATCTAATACGGATTTTCTTAGTGCTTTAATATTTGTTCTTGCAATAACTCTCCCGCCAATTGCTGCTTGAATTGCAACTTCAAACATTTGTCTTGGAATAATTTCTTTTAATTTATTGGTTAATTTTTGACCAATATTATAAGCACTATCTTTATGACAAATTACAGATAAAGCGTCTACTATTTCATTAGCCAATAAAATATCCATTTTAACTAAATCTGATTTTTTATAATCACAAAATTCATAATCCAATGAAGCGTAGCCTCTTGAGCGCGATTTCAATTGATCATAAAAATCAGTAATTACTTCAGATAACGGCAATTGATATTCTAAATTAACCCTAATGTCATCAATGTATTGCATATTAATAAATATGCCTCTTTTATCTTGACATAATTCCATTAAGGTGCCCACATAGTCATTAGGGGTGAAAATATTAACTCTTACATAGGGTTCTTCAATATATTCACGATACTGCGGAGCAGGGAGTTCCGAGGGGTTATCTATTTCAACCATTGAACCATCCGTCTTATAAACTCTATATATTACAGATGGCGCTGTAGTAATTAGTGATAAATCGTATTCTCTTTCTAACCGTTCTTGAGCTATTTCCATATGCAGCATGCCTAAAAAACCACATCTAAATCCAAAGCCCAGAGCATTGGATGTTTCAGGTTCATAGGTTATGGAGCTGTCTGAAAGTTTTAGTTTTTCAAGAGCTTCTTTTAATTCCTGATAATCTTCATTATTTACGGGATATAGCCCTGAAAATACCATTGGTTTTGCTTCTTTATATCCCTCTAAGGGTTCTTTTGCAGGGTTTTCAACATGGGTTATAGTGTCACCGACAAAACGCGTAATTTCTTTTATTGAACCTGCAAAATAGCCAACTTCTCCGGTTTTAAGTTCTTGAACCTGAATTCTGTGAGGATTTAAAAAACCAAGCTCTATAACTTCAAATTCTCGCCCTGTTGCCATAAACTTAATTTTATCGCCAAGCTTAATTGAACCATCCACAACTTTAAAAAAGCAAATTGTTCCTAAATATGCATCATACGCGCTATCAAACACCAAAGCCCTTAGTGGTTTGTCAGATGTATCAAAAGGAGCGGGAATGTATTTAACGATTGCTTCTAAAACATTTTCAATTCCTTGACCTGTTTTAGCACTAACAGGAATTGCCATAGAAGCATCTATTCCTAAAACATCTTCAATTTCTTTTTTAACTCTTTCAACATCCGCTGAAGGTAAATCTATCTTATTGATAACAGGAATTATTTCAAGATTTTGTTCCATAGCCAAATAAACATTGGCCAAAGTTTGAGCTTCGACGCCTTGAGTCGCATCAACAATTAATAATGCACCCTCGCAAGCAGCAAGCGAACGAGATACTTCATAAGAAAAATCAACGTGACCCGGAGTATCGATTAAATTTAAAATATATTCTTTGCCGTCATTTGCTTTATAATTCATTTTAGCGGCATTAAGTTTAATTGTAATACCTCTTTCGCGCTCGATATCCATTGTATCGAGCAATTGGTCCTGCATTTCTCTTTTTGATATTGTATGCGTAGCTTCTAGGAGTCTATCTGCAAGAGTAGATTTACCGTGGTCAATGTGTGCTATTATGCTAAAATTTCTTATATTCTCAAGTCTTTTCATAAAATTAATTATACAATAAACATAAGTTAATAAAAATATTTTTTTGTGCTTGAAAATTATTTTTGAGCACCGTAAAATAATTAATATAAGATATTATCACTAAAAGGGAAGAACAATGAAAAAAGGTATTCACCCAGATTACAAAAAAACAACTATAAAATGTGTATGTGGAAACGAAATCGAAACAGGTTCAGTTGAAGAAAACATCACAGTTGAAATCTGTAACGCTTGCCATCCTTTTTATACAGGAAATCAAAAAATCCTTGACTCTGAAGGTAGAGTTGAAAGATTTAAAAAACGTTACGAAAAAAAATAGTTGCAAATTGTCTTTTGGCTGGCTTATTACCAGCCAAAAATTTATATAAAAGTATGTGAATTAGAATGCAGGAGTAAATTATGCCAAAAACTATACTTGAAGTATCTCTTATATCTATACCGGATAATCTTTTGGATGTAATTTATACCGCCTGTAGAACATGCTACAGTCCCGAAGGAGCTGTGGATATATACGAAAATTTAACTGACGACACTGAAAAGAAACTAAATTTAATAAGAAAAGTTATTTCTTCAGGTCACTATTCAACAATTGAGCACATTCAAGTTACTTTTGCAATAAACAATATATCTCGCGCTGCTACTCATCAATTAGTCAGACATAGACACATGAGCTTTTCTCAAAAATCTCAAAGATATGTTAAAGAAAAAGGTGAATTTGATTTTATAGTACCGTCTGCAATTGAAGCAAAGCGTGATTTATACGACAAATTTTTAATTCACATGCGAGAAACTGCTAATTTATATCAAGAATTTATTGAAAATGGCATAAAAGGCGAAGACGCAAGAGCGATTTTACCTAATGCAACTGCAAGTTCAATGGTAGTAAGTCTTAATTTAAGAGAACTTATACATCTAGCAAATTTAAGACTTTGTACTCGTGCACAGCTTGAAATAAGATTGGCTGTTAAAAGAATGTGTGCGCTGGTTGAAGAAAGAGAGCCATGGCTCAAAGAACATCTTGTACCAAAATGCGAGAGACTTGGCTATTGTGATGAAGAAAAGTCTTGTGGAAGAAAAAAAAAAAAAAATGGATAATTCAATGTTTGAAAAAGTTGAAAAAATTGAAAAGAAATACCAAGAACTAGGTGTTACTTTATCTAAACCTGAAGTTATCCAAGATTACGAAAAATTCCGTGATTTATCTAAACAAAGAAAAACCATGGAAGAAACTGTTAATATATATTACCAGTATAAAGCTGCGAAAGAAGCCATCGATGAAGCAAAAGAAATGCTTCATGGTGAAAAAGATGCAACAATGAGAGAATTTCTGAATAATGAAATTTCTTCAAATGAGCAAAAAATACAAGATTATGAACATCGTCTGAAGGTTTTATTACTCCCTAAAGATCCAATGGATGAAAAAGATATCATGCTTGAAATCAGGGGCTCTGCGGGCGGCGATGAGGCTAATATTTTTGCAGGCGATTTAATGCGCATGTATTTAAGATATGCACAAAGTAAAGGCTGGCAAACAAAAATTCTTTCTATTAATGAATGTGAAGCTGGCGGTGTATCCGAAGTTGTTATTTCAGTTAAAGGCGGAGATGATATTTATTCAAGATTAAAATATGAATCCGGTGTTCATAGGGTTCAAAGAGTTCCTCAAACAGAATCTCAAGGTAGGGTTCATACTTCAACTGCAACTGTTGCCGTTATGCCTGAAGTTGATGATGTTGAAATAGAACTCAACATGAATGATATAGAAATCACAACTGCTCGTTCAGGCGGTGCAGGCGGTCAAAATGTAAATAAAGTTGAAACTGCTGCAAGAGTCTTCCACAAACCTACAGGCATCATGATATTCTGTACTGAAGAACGTTCTCAACTGCAAAATAAAGAAAGAGCTTTGCAAATTTTAAAAGCAAAACTTTACGATATGGAAGTTCAAAAACAAATGCAGGAAGTTACCGACTTAAGACGTTCTCAGGTTGGTACAGGCGACAGAAGCGAAAGAATAAGGACATATAACTTCCCTCAAGGCAGATTAACAGACCATAGAATAGGTCAAAATTTTGACGTTAGAGAAGTTATTGAAGGAAATTTAGATAAATTAATAGATGCTTTAGTTGAATACGACCAAAAATTAAAATTGGAAAAATTGGCAGAAGTTGATGAATAATTCATCAAACAACCTTAAATTTTATTTTTATATTCATCTAAATTGAAAATATATCTTTAATATCTTGATATGTTAGAGATTTTACTATATTTCTGTCTATTGAAATTACGCTATCAACAAGCGAGCGTTTTTTAGATTTAAGTGCTTGAATTTTTTCTTCAACGGTATTTTTAGTAATTAAGCGGTAAACAAATACTTTCTTGGTTTGACCAATACGATAAGCTCTATCTGTTGCTTGGTCTTCAACTGCAGGATTCCACCATGGATCATAATGTATAACATAATCTGCGCCTGTAAGGTTTAATCCTGTACCGCCGGCTTTTAGTGAAACAAGCATAATCGGAATTGTGGGGTCCTCATTAAATCTTTCTACAACAGCTTGACGGTCTTTTGTTTTACCTGAAAGATACTCGTGCTTAATTCCTTTCTTTTGCAGCCAATCTTGAATAATATCAAGCATGCCGACAAATTGAGAGAATAAAAGAATTCTGTGTTTTTCAGAAATTATTTCCTCAAGCATTGATTGCAGCTGTTCAAATTTACCTGATTCATTTATTCCCAGTTTGCCTTCTTTATCATACAAACGAGGATGGCAGCATATTTGTCTTAATCTCAATAATGCAGAGAAAATCGACATTCTGGATTTTTCAAGTCCGACAGTTTCAATAGATTTAAATAATTCTTCTTTTGTTGAATCAAGAACTTGTAAATATAAATCCTTTTGATCAGGCGTAAGTTCGCAATATGCAACTGATTCAATCTTATCCGGTAAATCTTTGGCAACATCTCTTTTCATACGTCTTAAGATAAACGGATAAATTTGAGATTTTAGACGCTTTTGAACTTCTGTATCCTCGTTTTCAACAATTGGAGTAACAAACCTGTGAATAAATTCATTCGTATCAAACAAAAATCCCGGCATAAGAAAATCAAAAACAGACCACAATTCTTCCAATTTGTTTTCAATTGGTGTACCTGAAAGAGCAAGCCTATGTTTTGAATTGAGCATTTTACAAGCTTTTGATGTTTGACTTTGGTAATTTTTAATGTTTTGTGATTCATCTAAAATTACATATCTGAATGTTTCTTTTTTTAATTCTTCAATATCTCTTCTCACAAGCGCATAACTTGTGATTACAACATCGTATTTTGATATTTCGGTAAATTTTTTCTTTCTTTCTGTACCAGAAAGGGTTAGATATTTCAAATTCGGAGCAAATTTTTCAATTTCTTTTTCTCAGTTAAATACAACGCTAGTCGGACAAACTACTAAACTAGGCTCTTTTTGATCCTTCTCTTTTGCTTTTTGTAATAGAGCCAATGTTTGAACTGTTTTTCCAAGCCCCATGTCATCAGCCAATACCCCATTTAAGCCATATTTATATAAAAACCAAAGCCAACTAAAACCTTTTAATTGATATTCACGTAAATCAGCTTTTAAGTTCTTAGGTAAAGGGGTAGTATCCATAGTTGAAAAAGTTGAAATTTCTTTCCAAAATTTTGAAAAACTTCTGCTCATTTTAAGGCTTATGCCCATTTTCTCCATTTCAGAAACAACGCCTGCACGGTAAGTTTTAACTATGTATTTATCTTCATCATTTTTATAAACATCGTACGTATTAAAAGATTTCAATAAAGATAATACGTCATCTGTAGGTATTGAAACTTGCCCCCCTTGGGGAATATTATAATATTTAGCGCCTTCATAAGTTAAATCTATGATTTTTTCAAAATCAACTTCTTTATCATCTGCCAAACCTTTTAATTTTATTTCAAATTTATCTGTACCTTCTTGAGAAAAATCAATGTCGGCAATTAATTTTAAGCCTTTTTTATTTAACTTATAAAAAGATAAATCATCCTTTTCAATAAATTCCCAACCGTCCCCTGCTTTTGAAATATAGTAATTGTAAAAATCAATTGCATACTCTTTATCAAGGGCCAAATTATTTGATTGAACAGGAGCGAACCTGCAAGCTAAAAGCATTTGATAGGCAGCTTGCTCAAATTGCATATCTCTTTTTATCCAGTACAAAAGGTCCTTTTGTGGATCTTTAATGGTAACATAAGGGCTTTTATATTGCTTTTGATAAGGAACCCTAACGCCGTCATATTCAAATTCCAATGAAGCTTTCAAGGATTGATCATAATCAACACCAAGCTCAACAATGCATTTTGGCGGACGTTTTTCGAACGTTAATTTTTCCATTTCTTCAGACATGTTAACTGTCATTACTTCTTTTAGTTTAGGAAGCTCTTCATATACAAATTTGCCGCCATCTGCGTCTTTTATATCTGAAAAACTTGATTTAGTTAAATTTTGAGGAACAACACTAACAGAAGTATCTGTCTGAAAAATTACGTCCTTATATCTGCCCCATTTTAATTGTCTTGAAAAATATCTTACTTCTTCAAAGGGGTATATTTCGTCAATATCATTTCTCTTCCAATATAAACTTAATAAAACATTTCCAACATAAGAAACATTAACATCTAAGCACAAATTCCAAATTGTGGAGCTAAAGCGAATTTTTTTATGTGTTTTAGCGTCAATTACATCATCCATTTTGGATAACATTCTGAAAAATTCGTCAAATTTATTGATTTGAACATCGTACCAGCCAGATTTTTTATCAAGCCTCGATTGACTTAAGAGCATTTTAAACATAACAACTTCCAGCTTTTGAGAATTATTCAGTTCAAAATTTTCCTCTTCCCTTTGGCGTTGTATAATTTGTTTAAAAACAGCCTCTAAGTCCCTTATTACTTTTTTTGTGTGTCTGTTCATTACAAGAATTGAAAAGAAATTCTGACGACGTTTCGGGTTAAAATGAAATATAAAATCACCCATAGGGTTTTCATTCATCGGCAGTTCTTCGTCAATCAAATTTGGTTCTATATCAAATTTTTCATATAAATATTCATCCCAAAAATGATTTTTTAATGAAGCAAAACCCAAAGCAACAGCATGCTTACACCATGGCTCTTCGAGCGGACAATTACATGTCGGCTTAGCACCAGCTTTTGTAAATTTAATCCCTGTTTCATAATGTGGTTTGAAATTACCTTTTACCTTTGCTCTTACAATATTTTCGTTGAATTTTATATCTTCAACCATGCCTTTTTGAAAGGTCTCATAACCACGTCTGTATGAACCGGGCTTTGAATTATCTTTTAAATATTTGTTATTAAACGTATATTTCACAAATTATCCGTGATAAACTACTTGTTGATATAATTAGCACTTAAAACTTAAAACCATACCAGATTATTCCATCCAGTGCCGGTAATTTTAAAATAGCATTAATATCATTAAATTGCAAGTAAATTATTTTAAATAATAAGTTATATTTACTGAAGCGCGAGCGCTTATTGTTCCGGGTTGTATTGTTTCACTAACGCCTAGTGATGACATAGCCGTATCTGCAGATTTTTCAAGTGCAGCATTTAAAAATCTCGGTTGTACATAATTTGTTGTTAATGAACAGTAAGGGTTAATATTTTTTACTTTTAAAATTTCAGAACCTGAAGCTTTTGCAATAACTTGCGCTCTGTTTTTTGCCATATTTATAGCAGATGTCATCAGTTCATTACAAATATCTTCTCCGCCTTCTATTGAAAAATCAACTCTATCAACAGCGGTTGCACCGTTATCCAGAGCGATTTTAATTATTTCAGCTACTTTATTTAAATCTTTAATTTTTACTTCAAATCCGTTTGATACTTGAAATTTTTGAAAAATACTTGTTTTATCTTTTGTTGAATTTACGCTGTTAATTCTATAAGCTATAGTTTTAATTGATTCATTTTGACTTAATTTTTGTTTAATTTTAGTCATAATTTCATTTATTGTTTTATCATTTTTTTCTTTTATGTCTTCTAAATTAGATCCTGTATTTTCAACATAAAATCTGATTTTTGCAGTATCAGGAGAAACTTCTTTATTTATGACTGCTTCTGTAGATAAAGTTGACTCTTGAGCAATAACATTTGTATTAAAAGTTACGATTGCCATAAAAACAGCCAACAGTGCAATTTTTTTATTCATTTTTTTCTCCTTTTAAAATACTTATTAAATCATTTTCGTTTAAAATTTTAATTTTTAATTCTTGTGCTTTTAAAGCCTTTGAACCTGGATTTGCGCCAACAACAACATAGGTTGTATTTTTTGAAACACTGTTTGGAGTTTTAGCGCCAAGTTCTTTTAATTTTGCTTGTGCTTCTTCTCTTGACATTGTATCAAGCGTCCCTGTTATTACAAAGCTCTTACCTTTTAATCTTAAATCTTGAACACCGTTATATTTATTTTTAATATTCAATCCAAGATTAATCATCTCTTCAATCATCTTAATATTGTCATCATCGGAAAAATATTGAACAATACTTTCCGCCATTTTTACGCCGATACCTTCAATATTAGATAATTCATCATAATTTGCAGACATTAAAGAATAAATATCACTAAAATGTTGCGCTAAAATATCGCTTGATTCTTTTCCTACAAATCTTATTCCAAGAGCATTAATAAACTTAGAAAAAATACAATTTTTTGAGTTATTTATGGCATTAAGAAGATTATTTGCAGTTTTATCTTTTACTAAATCCAATGTTAACAATTGGTCGTATGTCAATTTATATAAATCACTCGGCTTTATGACATATTTTTTATCTACCAATTGTTCAATTATGCTTTCTCCAAAACCATCTATATCCATCGCCTGTTTTGAAACAAAATACTCTAATCTGCCTTTTATCTGGGCTTTGCAGTTGTTTTTGTTAGGGCAATATATTCCAACTTCATTTTCAACTTCTACAAGCTTTGTAGAACAGCAAGGACAAACAACAGGCAGTTCAATCGGAACAGATTTTTCTGTTTTTCTGGATTTTACAACTTTAGGAATTATTTCAGCAGCTTTTTTAATTAAAACTTCATCATTAAGGTAAATATTCAACCTTTTGATTTCATCAAAATTATACATAGAAGCTCTGGAAACAACACTACCTGATAAATTTACAGGTGTAACATTAGCAACAGGAGTCACGATACCTGTTCTGCCAACGCTAAATTCCACACTATTTAAAGTTGACCAAACTTCTTCGGGCGGAAATTTAAATGCCGTAGCCCATTTTGGTGCGCGAGCGGTAAAACCTAATTCATTTTGCTTTGCAAAAGAATTCACTTTAATAACAACGCCATCTGTTGCATAGTTTAGAGTTTTTCTGTATTCTTCCATGTCACAACAGAATTTAATTGCTTCTTCGATATTTTTACATTTTCTGTAATTATTAACCTTAAAACCTAATTTTTTGCAAAAATCCATCGCGTCAGAATGAGTTAAAATATTATATTTTTTATCTATAATTGCGGCATATATAAAAATTGAAAGATCTCTTTGAGCAGTTATTTTGGGGTCTAGCTGCCTTATTGAACCTGCTGCTGCGTTTCTTGGATTTGCAAACGTTTTTTGATTATTTTTAATCTGCATTTCATTTAATTTTTCAAAAGAAGTAATTGGCATATAAATTTCGCCTCTAACTTCTATATCAATATTTTTAAACAGTTTTAAAGGGATAGCTTTAATTGTTTTAAGATTATTTGTAATGTCTTCCCCAATTACGCCGTCTCCTCTTGTAAGCCCCCTTTTAAAAACTCCGTTTTCATATGTTAAACTAATTGCTAAGCCGTCAATTTTTAATTCGCTTACAAGCTCAATATCGTCAAAAGAGTTACTCAAAAGGCTTAACTGTGTTGTTTTTTGTTCACCGACATCTTTTAAAACTCTTTGATACCATTGACGCAATTCATCGTAATTATTTGAATTATCAAGGCTATAAAGTCTTATTTTGTGAGGAATTTGTTCAAACTTTTCGCTTATTCCGCCTACCCTTTGTGTGGGGCTGTCCGGCGTAATTAAAGAAGGATTTTTTTCTTCTAAATCTTTTAATTCTCTAAATAGTTTATCATATTCCCAATCTTCAAGCTCGGGGTTATCTTCGACATAATATTTATAAGAATTTAGCTCAATTAATTTACGTAATTTTAATATTCTATCTTGTATATCCATATTACTTATTCTAATATAAACTTATGAGTATAATCAAATTATTAACAAAAAAGCTCGATAGAACTATTTTTACAACGCCGTCACATAACCAAAAAGCAATATTTTCTCAAGAATATGCTTCTTTTTACAAACACGATTATTCAGAAATTGACGGTTTTGATAACCTCCAAAATCCCGTTAATTCAATTTTAATGGCACAAGGCAAGGTTTCTGACATATTAAAAACAAAACAGACTTTTTTTTCAATTCAAGGCGCAACAACCGCAATGCTTGCAGCAATGAAAACATTAATTAACCCTGCTGATAGAGTGTTGGTTGCAAGAAATTGCCATAAATCAGTATATAACGGGCTTGTTTTAACGGCTGGCATGGTTGATTGGTTTATGCCTGAAACTGACGAAAAATGGGGAATTTACACTATAATTGACCCTAAAAAACTGGAATCAACTCTTGAATTAAATCAATATAAAGTTTTTATTATGACTTCACCTACATACGAAGGCATAAATTCAAATATTCAAGAAATTTCTGATATATGCAAAAAACACGATGTATATTTAATCGTTGATGAAGCCCATGGTGCATTATATAATTTTTCTGATAAATTACCCAAAACTGCAATTGAACAAGGTGCAGATGTTTCTGTTAATTCACTGCACAAAACTGCAGGCGCACTGAATCAAACGGCAATTTTAAACGTATCATCAAATATCAAAAATATTCACATTACTTCTTTTCAAAATTCTCTCAATTTATTTCAAACAACATCACCTTCATATCCACTCTTAGCAAATATTGAAGCTTGCTTTAATTATTTAAATTCAAAAGAAGGCAGAAAAGAAATTGATTTATTACTGTTGGAAATTGAAAAAACCAAGTCAGAATTAAAAAGATTTGGAGTAGAGTTCTATAGCGAAGACAACCATGACCCGACAAAAATATTATTAAGAAAAGACGGTATATCGGGTTTTGATTTATCTGACAGTTTATTTAATGATTTTAATATAGAAGATGAAATGAACAATCAAAATTCGTGTTTATATTTAACGGGCATAGGTACAACAAAACAAAAACTTGAAAAATTAAAAAATGCACTTAAAAAAATTAAAACAAATCCTTCTTTTGAATTTCAAAATATGGATTTTCAACCCTATCCAATTGTGAAATTACAGCCTGTAAATGCGTATAATAGAGAATACATTTACGTTAATAAAAATGATTCATTATTAAAAATATCAAATAAAATAATTATGCCCTATCCTCCGGGAATCGGATTATTATATCCTGGAGAAGCAATTCAAAAATGGCATTTAAATTATTTGAACAATGATGTTGAGATTATAGCTTGAGGTATTTATGAAAAAAAGAGCAATTGTTGTTGTAATTGATTCAATGGGTTGCGGTGCAATGCCCGATGCGGCAGAATATAACGATGATTTAACTTGTAACACCATAGCAAACATTGCAAAAAAAGAAGGCGGTTTAAATGTCCCAAACTTTGAAAAATGGGGACTTGGCAATATCATAGAAATCAACGGAGTAAATAAAACCTCAAATAACATTGCTTCATACGCTAAGTTAATGCTTAAATCAAAAGGTAAAGATACTACAACCGGTCATTGGGAAATGATGGGACTTATATTAGACACCCCATTTAAAACATATTCAAAATTTGACGATGATTTAATTAATGAATTTATTCAACAAACCGATTGCAAAGGAATTTTAGGTAATTACCCTGCTTCAGGGACAAAAATTATTGAAGATTTAAATGAACAGCATCAAAAAACCCATTTTCCAATTATATATACCTCCGCAGATAGTGTTTTTCAAGTTGCCGTTGACATTGACTTAATTCCCGTGGAAACATTATATGAATGGTGTAAAATTGCAAGAAGAATACTTGATGAAAAAAAATACGGTATTTCAAGAGTAATAGCTCGCCCTTATAGACTAATTGACGGTAAACCAACGAGAATTGGTGCTTTAAGACACGATTATTCAGTTCAACCGCCAAAGGATACTTTACTAAATATCTTAGAAAAAAATAACAAAAAAGTTCTTGGAATAGGAAAAATTTATGATATTTTTGTCGGTTCAGGGGTCAGCGAAAAAGTTCTGACTAAAGGCAATACCGATGGGCTAAATAAAACTCTTGAAGCAATTAAAAGTTCAGATGCCGATTTTATATTTACAAATCTTGTTGATACAGATATGCTATATGGTCATAGACGCGACTCACTAGGCTATAAAAAAGCTATTGAAGAAATAGATTCTTTTCTTGAAAAATTTATAAATGCAATGTCTGAACAAGATATGATTATAATTACTGCTGACCATGGATGCGATCCAACATTTAAAGGTACAGACCATACAAGAGAAATGGTGCCCTATTTAATGTATTCAAAAAAAATCAAACCCCAAAATGAAGGTTTAAAGGATTCTCTGTCATACGTAAGTAAAGTTGTAGCAGATTATCTTTTAAAATAAAAATTAAAAAAGGAGCCTTATGGCTCCTTTAATTATTTAACTACAATATTTACCAATTTGTTAGGTACAACTATTGTTTTAACTATTGTTTTTCCGCTTATGGCTTCTTGTACTTTAGACGATGTTTTAGCCAAATTTTCCAGTTCATCATTTGATAAACCTTCGTCAGCTTCAATTTTATCTTTTATTTTGCCGTTAACTTGAACAATTAAAGTAATTGAAGATGATTTAGCAAGATTTTCATCATATTTAGGCCATAATAGTCCATGAATTGAATCTTTAGCTCCTAATTGAGAATAAATTTCTTCGCTCATAAATACACACACCGGAGAAATTAATTTCAACAACGTTAAAAGCGCAAAACTCAAAACGTCATAATTAATTGACTTTTCATCTTTAATATATTCATATATTGCATTTGTAAATTCACGATATCTTGAAATTACAGTATTAAATTGAAACTCATTTTCAATATCATTTGTGATTTTTTTAATTGAAATATGAACTTCTCTTACCATGTTTTCATCTTTTTTAGACAAAGACTTAACGTCAAAATTCCAATCAAGTTTTATATTATCTTGGAATTTAGAATATAAGCGATAAACTCTTGAAATGAATTTATAGCAGCCTTCTACACCTGCGTCAGTCCAGTCAAAATCACGTGCCGGCGGTGAATCAGATAAAATAAACAGTCTTGCCGTGTCGGCTCCGTAATTTTTGTATATATCATCGGGATCAACAGTATTACCCTTTGATTTAGACATTTTTGAACCGTCTTTTAAGACCATACCTTGAGTTAAAAGATTTGAGAAAGGTTCATCAAAATCAAGAAGTTTGCAATCTCTTAATGCTTTTGTGAAAAATCTTGAATATAATAAGTGCAAAATAGCATGTTCTATTCCACCTATGTATTGGTCAACAGGCAGCCATTTATTAACCTTATCTCGATTAAAACATTCTTTATCGTTACGGGCGTCCGCATATCTCATATAATACCAGCTTGAACACATAAACGTATCCATCGTGTCCGTATCTCTTAGAGCTTTAGCGCCGCATTTAGGGCATGTTGTATATTTAAATGTCGGGCTGGTTTCAATAGGTGATTTTCCCTGAACTGAAAAATCAACATCTTCCGGTAATTTAACAGGTAAATCCTTTTCATCAACCGCAACTTCGCCGCAATTAGGACAATATACAATCGGAATTGGCGCACCCCAGTACCTTTGGCGCGAAATCAGCCAGTCACGGAGCCTGTATTGAGTCTTAAATTCTCCAAATCCTTGTTCTTTTGCATATTGAGTTATTTTATCTCTGGCTTCCATTGCTTTCATACCGTCAAATTGAGCGCTATTTATCAATGTACCTTTTTCAATATAGCATTTACCTTCTTCAAAATCATCACCGGTAATTACTTGAATCATTGGAAGGTTATATTTTTTTGCAAAATCAAAATCACGTTCATCATGATATGGTACAGCCATAACAGCGCCTGTGCCATAATCAACTAAAGCATAATCCGCAACCCATATAGGACAAACTCTGCCTGTGAATGGATTTATTATATGTGTTCCCAAAGGAACACCTGTTTTTACTCTTTCGGTTGAAAGTCTTTCAATTTCAGAAAGTTTTTTTGCGTTTTCTCTATATTTTGTAACTGCCTCAAGATTTTCAGGCGTTGTTAATTTTTCAATATCTTTATATTCAGGCGCAACAACAAGATAAGTAATTCCATATACAGTATCAGCTCTTGTTGTATAAACAGGGATTTCAAGCCCGTCAATTTCTTTAACTTTAAATTTTAAAATTGCACCTGTAGATTTACCTATCCAGTTTGCCTGCATGGTTTTTACATTGTCACCCCAGCCTTTTAAAAGCTCTAAATCTTTTAATAGTTCTTCAGAATAATCGGTAATCTTCAAAAACCATTGTGATAAATTTTTCTTTGTAACTTCACTGTCACATCTCCAGCATTTGCCATCTATTACTTGTTCATTTGCTAATACAGTATGACATTTATCACACCAGTTTACAGGAGCAGTTTTTTTATAGGCTAAGCCTTTTTTATATAATTGCAAAAATAGCCATTGTGTCCATTTGTAATAATCAGGCAGACAAGTTGTTACTTCTCTTGACCAATCAACAGATAAACCAAGCATTTTAAGCTGTTTTTTCATATATTCGATATTATCAAGAGTCCATTTTTGAGGATTGGCACCATGTTGAATTGCAGCATTTTCTGCCGGCAAACCGAAACTATCCCAACCCATCGGATGCAATACATTATATCCTTGAGCACGTTTAAATCTTGCTACAACGTCAGTTATCGTATAATTCCTAACATGTCCCATGTGCAGTTTTCCTGATGGGTACGGAAACATTGACAAAGCATAATATTTTGGTTTATCCGAATTATCATCAACTTTGTAAGGATTGGTTTCCTCCCAAATATCAAACCATTTTTTCTCGATTTTTGGAGCAAAGTATTCTTTTTCCAACATTTTTTATTCCTATTCCTTTATTATTTTAATAATGTCATCTATAGAGCTTGTAGTTTTATGAACCGTAACATTAGAATGTTCAATTGCCGTTTTTGGGTCTTTTAAACCATTTCCCGTTAAAATACATACAACTTTTGAACCTGCTTTAATTGAATTTTTATATTTAATTAAGCCTGCAACAGAAGCTATTGACCCCGGTTCAGCAAATATGCCTTCAGTTTTAGCTAATAATCTGTATGCATCTAAAATTTCCTCATCAGATACCATATCGATTGTTCCATCTGATTCTTCTTTTGCATTAAGAGCATATTCCCAGCTTGCAGGGTTTCCTATTCTTATTGCAGTAGCGATTGTTTCAGGATTTTCAACTTTATGGCCCAATACAATAGGAGCAGCGCCACATGCTTGTATTCCCATCATTTTAGGCAATTTTGAACATTTTTTATTTTCAAAATATTCTTTATAACCCTTCCAATAAGCTGTTATATTTCCCGCATTTCCAACAGGAATAAAGTGATAATCAGGTGCATCATCAAGAGCATCAACTATTTCAAATGCGCCTGTTTTTTGACCTTCAATTCTATACGGGTTAACCGAATTTACAAGCGTAATCGGATATTTGGATGAAATTTCCCGAACTGCATCCAATGCATTATCAAAATTGCCGTTAATAGCAATAACTTTTGCACCATACATCATAGCCTGAGATAATTTTCCCATTGCAATATGGCCATCCGGAATTAAAACATAACATTTTATTTTAGCTCTTGCAGCATAAGCTGCAGCAGAAGCGGATGTATTTCCTGTTGAAGCACAAATAATTGCATTTGAGCCATTTTCAACAGCTTTTGTTACTGCCATTGTCATGCCTCTATCCTTGAAACTTCCGGTTGGGTTTAATCCTTCATATTTAAAATAAATTTCAGCATCAACCCCGATTGCCTGAGGTAAATTCTTTGCTTTAATTAAAGGGGTGTTGCCTTCACAAAGACTTATAATTGGAGTATCATCTCCGACAGGTAAATATTTTCTGTATTTTTCAATTAATCCCAAATATCTCATGCTACATTACCCTTATTTTATTTTCAACTCTTATATGATTATCTTTTGAAATTTTTTCAATCATGGAGTTAATATCTCTTTCATAGCAGTTTTCTGTTATGACAATTATTGTTGCGTTTGGATTATCTATTACTCCTTTTTGAATTATGCAAGAAAGGTTAATTTTAAATTCACCGCATGCTAATCCGATTTTACCGATTACACCCGGCTCATTATTAGCACTTATGCGCAAATAATAAGAATTTTTTGTATCATCAATATCTATTATATTTGCATATTTTGAATGATTACACATTGTCATCGGTAAAACACAAGAATTAGTATGTAATTCAGCTTTTATAGATAAAATATCACCAACTACAGAGCTTGCAGTCGGAAATTGCCCTGCTCCGGGGCCGACAAACATGACTTTATCAACAGGAAAACCTGACAACAAAACGGCATTTGTTGCATTTTTTATTTCTGAAATCGACCTATTTTTATCCACAAGCATAGGATGAACTCTAATATCTAAATTGTCAGAATTATCCACTTTTTTTGCTTGCGCAATAAGTTTTATTTTATAGCCTAATTCATTGGCAATTTGAATATCACCTGCCGAAATTTTTGTAATTCCTTCTCTATAAATTTTTGTATAGTCAATTCGTTTATTAAAGACAATATTAGCTAAAATCGCTATTTTATACATAGCATCATAGCCTTCAACATCACCCGTAGGATCAGTTTCGGCGTAACCCAATTTTTGCGCTTTTAAAAGACATTCATCATAGGAAAGATTATCTTCTTCCATTTTGGTTAAAATATAATTTGTTGTTCCGTTTAAAATACCTGCAACAGAATTAAATTCATTAGCCTTCAGGCTGGTTTTAATCGGAAGAATAATTGGAATACCGCCTGCAACAGCAGCTTCATACATTATTACAACATTGTTTTCTTTGGCTAAATCGAACAACTCAGCGCCATGCTTTGCTAAAAGCTCTTTATTGGCAGTTACGATATGTTTTTTATTTTTTATTGCTTCAATTAACACATCTTTGACAGCTAAACCGCCTGCAACTTCGACCACAATATCAACAGAAGAATCTTTTGCAATTTCATAAGGGTCAGTTGTGATTTTTTTTACTTCGACCTCACGCTTTTTGTTGATATTTTTAACTGCAACAGCAGCCACTTCGATATCATCAAAACGCGACAATACCTTGACTACTCCGCATCCTACGGTACCAAGACCGATTATTCCGATTTTTAACTTATTTTCCATACGAAAATAATAACATAAATTTATTTTTGTTGTAAGATTATTCCGTAAAGAATATTTTATGAGGAATAAAAGATGAGTGAAGAAAATATTAGGGTAAGAATTGCCCCCTCTCCTTCGGGAAATTTGCACATAGGTACAGCAAGAACTGCTCTTTTTAATTATTTATTTGCAAAAAAAACAGGTGGAAAATATGTTTTAAGAATTGAAGATACAGATTTAGACAGATCATCTGAAGCCTACAAACAAAATATTTTTGATTCATTAAAGGCCCTTGATTTAAATTTGGATGAATGTCCTTATGTAGGCGGTCCTTATGGTCCATATAAACAATCAGAAAGATTTGATATCTACCCAAAATACGCTCAAATGTTAATTGATAAGGGTTATGCGTATGAATGTTTCTGTTCAAATGAAGATTTAGAAGAAGAGCACCGCATAGCAGCGGAAAAGAAAATTCCCTATAAATATTCAAGAAAATGTCTTAATTTAACAAAAGAACAAAAAGACGAACTGAAAGCAAAAGGAATTAAACCTTCAATAAGATTTAAAGTTGAAGCAAAAGAACTCATTTTTAATGATCTTGTAAAGGGTGAGCTAAAATTTGATACAGGTTTAATCGGCGATTTTGCAATCATGAAATCAAACGGAACACCCACATATAATTTTGCGGTTGTAATTGATGATATGTTAATGAAAATTTCTCACGTAATTAGAGGTGAAGACCATATTTCAAACACACCAAAACAAATTCTTATATATGAAGCGCTTGGTGCTCCTGTTCCTAAATTCGGTCATTTGGGCATGATTTTAGCACCCGACAGAAGCAAATTATCTAAAAGACACGGAGCTACGGCCGTTTCTGACTTCATTAAAGAAGGATATTTAACCGAAGCATTGCTAAATTTCGTTGCTTTATTAGGATGGGCGCCATCAGACGGTGTTGAAATTAAAAATGTTGATGAAATTGCTGCCGATTTTAGAATAAATGAAGTATCAAGTTCTAATTCAATTTTTGAATATGAAAAATTAAATTGGATGAACGGTCAATATATTAAACATATGGATATTTCTAAACTGACTGATTTAGCTATCCCATTCTTAAATATGTATGACTTAAATAAATATTCAAGAAAACAACTTGAACATATTATTGAAGTTACAAGAGAACCGATAACATTATTAAAAGATCTTGTAAATGATACAGCCTATTTCTTTGAAGAACCGAAATATGATGAAGTTGAAGAAATCTTAAAAGGTGATGTTGCAAAATTAGTTCTTCCAAAATTCAAGTCTGATGTTGAAAAATATGATTTTAATTCTGAAGAAGATATCCATGATAAACTGGCTGAATTAAGAACATATTTTAAAGAAAATCACGGATTTAAACCAAAAGAAACTATGTGGGCAATAAGAAGCGCCTTAACAGGTAGAACAAGAGGTGCTGACATGGTTGCAACAATTCAAATCCTAGGTAAAGATGAAATACTAAAAAGATTGAATAAACTAATATAATAAAATTAAAGAGCCTTTTAAAGGCTCTTTTTTTAAATAAAAAAATCCTCGCATAAAGCGAGGTATTTCTACTTGGTACATAGAAAGGAAGGAAAGGTTAGGAAAAATGTAGGTGTGTGTAAACTTAAATTAAAGTACAAAATATATTAATCTTTATATCTTGTATCAGTTGCTAAATACTCCCAAAAAATAATCTCATATAATATAAATTCCAACATTAGAAAATTTATAACTAAAAAAACTCTCCATTATATCAATTTTACAATTCTTAATAATAATTTATACACTTATTACGCCCTCAAGAAGATACAAAGCCATTTAAAGGCTTTTTTGAATATAGTATTTTTTACACTAAAAAAATTGTCTAAAAATCACACTATTAAAGACTTTTAGGCAATTTCAAATCGTGGAATTAAATATATAGAGCATACTAAAGACATTAAGGTGAAATAAGATGATGAATTCAGGGACAGATGACTATTATCGAAGCTATCAGGGCACCTATTTTTCCGAATATTTGGCACACAAGGAAAAACAGGATTCCAAAATTAACTGCATCATCTTTTTATTCATTTTAACCTTATTGATAGCAATTTTAGGAATATCAAAACCAATATTTGCAAACACGCGGCACATCGAAGATGTAAAACTCGCGCAAGATACTGAAAAAATATATTTACAGCAAAACTTTGAAACAAATATAAAAAATAAATATGCCGGCTCCTATGTATCATTTCCGACAAAAGGAGTCGCCCATATCAAAAAAGTTAAATATATTAATCAAAAACCAATCAAAATCAACATTGTAGAATTAAATACAAATGTAAATCCATATTTAAAAATACAGCCACAAATTGCGAGCAGTAAATTAAATTCTAAATCAAGCGTTAGGAAAATAGCACAAAAACAAGGTGCAGTTATAGCAATAAACGGAGGATTTTTTAAACCGCAGACAGGAGTGCCATTAGGTGCATTAATGATTAATGGAGAGGTTTTAACAGGTCCTATATACAATAGAGTTGGAATTGCTATTTTTGAAGAAAACAATAAAACATACTTCAAAATGGATAATATTGCATTTGACATCAAAGCTTATACAAAAGATACTTCAATTCAAATTGATAATATCAATCAACCGAGAATGTTATCAACCCACACTTTATTATATACTCCGATTTGGGGTGCAAAATCACCTTATGCACCCAAAAACGGTTACAATGTTTTGGTTAGCGGAAATATAATTAAAAAAATTTCCGCTAATCCAATCGAAATCGGACAAAATGATTTTGTAATTTCGGCACCCAAAAGCGTTGTTACAAAAATCGCCAAAAACAACAATTATTTATCTGTTGAAATAAATATTCCTGACAACATAAAAGGCGCAAGGCATATAATCGGCGCAGGTCCATATTTAGTAAAAGATTCACAGATATATGTCGATTACAAAACCCAGAAATTGCAGGCAATTTCGGGGAAAAACCCAAGGAGTGCAGTAGGATATAAAAATGACGGTACATTTATAATAGTTACAATTGACGGAAGAGAAAAAGACTCAGTAGGTATGACACTATATGAATTAGCAAAATTAATGAAAAACATAGGCTGTGAATATGCAATGAATTTTGACGGCGGTTCTTCAAGCGCAATGTACATAAAAGGCAAAATAGTTAATTCTGCAATAAATTATGAAGGAATAGCCGTTTCAAATGCACTTACAATTTCAGAAATATATCCAGATGATTATCAATTATCAAGTCTTAATTCGGATTCAGTAAAGCTTTAAATGCGTAAGGAATATATTTAATTAAGTCACTTGCAAGTACACAATATTCGCTCATTGCTTTTGAAGCTATTTCACTTGTAAGTCCATGAATAAATACAGCGCAGCACGCAGCCGACTCAACAGGCAGACCTTGAGCGCAAAAACCCGCAATCATTCCAGTTAAAACATCTCCGCTTCCTGCTTTTGAAAGGGCAGAGTTTCCTGTGTGGTTTATAAATATTTTCCCGTTTGGAACTGCAATAACGGTTTCATGTCCTTTCAATAAAACAATGCAATCAAACTCTTTGCTTGCTTCCCAAGCCCATTTTGCTCGATTATGCTGAATTTCTTTTACATCAACCCCTAATAATCTTGATAATTCGAGAGGGTGAGGAGTAATTATTGAATTTAGAGGAAAAGCAAAACTGTTTGCTTGAGACAACGCATTAATTGCATCCGCATCAATAATAATAGGAGTATACGACTCAACATTTTTCTTTATAAAGTTTAATATAAAATCACTTACACCACCAACTAAATTTAAACCGCAGCCTATAGAAATAACATCATAATTTGCCATTGCAGAAACGTATTTTAGCGCATCTTTAGGTATTGTTCCGTAGTTTGATTGACCTAAATCCAAAAAAGTTATGTCAGGGCACATTGAAGCAATGGTGTTAACTACGTCGCTGCAACTTGCAAGCATTGTATAACCTGCACCTACTTTTAGGGAAGATATTGAGCTAAGATAAGCAGCACCGCTAAATTGTGTTGAGCCTGCAATATTTAATACATGTCCATAGGTGCCTTTATGTGAATTTTGAACTCTCTTTGGCAGTAAATTTAATATTATATCTTTTCCTAAAACTTGAATATCAGCATTTTGTTGTGGCATAATTTATCTCCAAACTAATCCAAAATAACTCCAAATTGCCTTACAGCTTCGTAAGCAGCAACAGCAACCGAATTTGACAAATTTAAACTTCTTGTGCATTTTTTCATAGGAATTGTAAGGCAAAATTCACTGTTTTTATTTAATATATCCTCGGGAATTCCTCTTGTTTCAGGTCCAAAAATCAAAAAATCACCTTTTTTATAGGCTATTGACGTATACAATCTGTCAGTTTTGGTTGTAAAATAATAGAAACCAGATTCAGGATTTTTTTCAATAAGTTCATCAAGTGTATTTATATGTTCAATTTCAAGCTTATCCCAATAATCTAAACCTGCGCGCTTTAAATATTTATCAGATAATATAAACCCAAGTCTTCCTATAAGATATAATTTAGCTCCTATACAAGCGCATAATCTTGCTATATTCCCTGTATTTTGAGGAATTTCAGGCTCATATAATACAATATTTAAAAAATCAGATTTCATATTAATTATTGCCTTCAACAAAAAATCTCTTTGACTCAAATACTACAGGTAAACCTCTTAATACACAAAATGCAACTGAAATATAAGCACAAATTAAACCTATATTTAAAATAATATCTTTATTTTGATATTCTATAGGGATATTTCCTGCAATTAACAAGAAAAATGCAATTGCTTTACAAACGGCATAGGTAAATCTTGAAAAATTTGACGCAACAATAAATTTAGCAATTTTACCCTGCATCATAGTAGTTTTACCAAATGCAGTATAGCCTTTTTCAAAAGCCAAAGTTCTTAATGAGTCTGTTATAATTCCTCTGGTTAATACAATAATCGGAATTGCAGCATTAATCCAACCTAGAGCGCAAAAAGAAATCCAAAATACATTTTCCACTATTCTATCACCCATGATATCCAATAATGCACCAAAACGAGAGGAAATATTAAATTTACGGGCAACATAACCGTCTAAACCATCAAACCACATCAAGATTGCCGTTAAAATTAGAGCAGTATAATATGAATATGCACATTCCCTGCAAAATAACAGTGCCGCTACGATAAAAACAAAAAATATTCTGGATAAAGTGATGATATTAGCTAAATTTTTCATTTTGCCTCCTTTAGCTCTCTTTCTATACTTTGTGCAACTTTTAGCACACAATGGGAACTAGACAATAGTTCCTTTGTCTTTTTGCAACCTTCGATAATATGCTGTCTTTTTTTGTTATCATCCAAAATTTGATTTATACAATTTGCAATTTTATTAGGTTTAGCGTCATACATCAAAAATTCATCAACATAATCTTGTTTTGTTATTATATTAACCAAACAAGCCTTTTTGATGTTTCTAACCAAAAGATATACTAAATAAAAGAATAAAGGTCCACGATAAGCAATAAGCATGGGTGTTTCATACATTGCAGCCTCAAGAGCAACCGTGCCTGATGCAAGCATTAAAGCATCAGAGTATGCTAAAAGTTCATAATTTTCGTCTTTCAATTCTTTATAGGGAATTTTAAAATCATAATCTGATAAACTTTTAGCATGCGAAAAAACAAATTGTACATCATTTCTAGATTTTTCAATTAGTTTTACTGCTTTAATGAAAATTTTCAGTAAATAATTAATTTCAAAAATTCTTGAACCCGGAAAAACACTAACAAGCTTTTTATTAACATCTAAGCCGTGTTTTTGAAAAAATTCATTTTTATTATCACACCTCGGAAGCTCATCCACAAGAGGATGACCAACAAATTCCGAATTTATACCTTGACTTTCATAAAATTCTTTTTCAAATGGAAATATTGTAAATACTTTATCAATATTTTTTTTGATTGTTTTTAATCTATATTTTCTTGAAGCCCAAATTTGAGGAGGAATAAAATAGAAAGTCTTTATTCCCGCTTTTTTCAATTGCTTTGAAATCTGAAGGTTAAATGCACCGTAATCAACAAGTAACACTAAATCAGGTTTAAATTCTTCTTTTAAATATTTAACTATCTTTAAACCCAAAAAAAGATGATTTAAGATTGTTTTGGGGGTTAAGCCTACTTTACCCATTTTTGCATGATTACAAAAAAGTTTAACACCCTCTTTTTCAAGGTTGGATTCACCAACACCTTCTATAACAACTGAAGGGCACAACTTTTTAAGCTCTCTTGCAACTCCTGAGGCGTGTTTATCCCCTGAATATTCTCCTGTAATTATAAAAACTTTTTTCATAATTATATTGCCACAATAACCATTTTGTGTTTATTTGCAAAATTTATCATTTTCTGCTGGTCAACAATAATTGTCTCACCGCTTTCAAGCGCAAGCACATTAGCACCGTACTTTTTCATTGTTTTTATTGTTCTTAAACCAACAGCCGGAATGTCAAATCTTTTATCCTGAGCAGGTTTAGAAACTTTAACAACAATAGCATTTTTCTTTTTGGCTAACCTAGCACCCCTTTTAATACATCTATCTGTACCTTCAATTGCTTCAATAGCCATTATCATACGGTCTTTCATTACAACAGATTGACCAATATCAAGTCCCCCCATTTGCTTTGCAATTTTAAATCCATATTCAATATCTGCATTTTGCTCAGGAGTCGGAGCTAATGAAGTTAAAACACCTTTTTGTATCATAAGGTTTTTAATAAAAATAGTCTGATCTAAAATAGTTATACCAATATTTTCCAATTGTTCAACAATTTTTAACATAATAGCGTCATCGTTTAATTTTTTCATTTCTTTCAATAACGCAATAGCTGTTTTTTCAAGTCTCGGTCTTTTAACAAGCATTGTCTTGGAAACTTTGCCCAAAAAAGTAAGTTGCTTAATACCTTCATCTTTTAAAAACTTTTTAATTGAATCAACCTGCCCCGGACCATAGGAAACAACTTTGGAACAATATTTTTTTAAATCTTTATAATTATCAGACGACAAAGATATACATATTACATCGAAGCCGTTTTCTTTAGCACTTTTTGCCATATAGACAGGTAGTTGACCGTCTCCTGCAATTAAACACTGTTTATGTTCAAGAATTATATTTGACATTTCTATAAATTAAACTCCATTTTATTGTCTTTTTCTTGTGTAGAATTTTGCTCAATATTTGTTTTTACATTGCCAATCGCTTCAAATGTCCTTGGTTGCATTGTCATTGTAATTTTATCGGCTTCAACCGAATTAACACCCTTTTCAACAATTTTAGATCGTCCGATAAAAATTATTTTTTCAGGTTTATTAGTTTTTGGATTTATATGCATTATTGCCTTGGGACCATCTGCAATATAATCACCATAATCAACGTGAACAGCACCTGAAGCCATCATGGTGTTTCCTTTTCTGTCATATTGCTGACTTCTTGCATTTATAATTACTCTGTCACCATTATCAAAAGTAACATCAGATAATGTATTTCCGCTAACGATAATATCTTGTCTTAATTTTGAATATCTGATATCATCACCTTTGATTATGCTCTTATCTTGTTTAATTACAGCCCTAGAGGAGAGTTTTAAATTATGTACATCGCCTTTTTTATCCAAAAGTGCATACGCCGAATCAGATGTTGCAACCATATCTTCATAATTAATCACAACATTACCTATTG
>CALVET010000060.1 GCA_944326675.1 Candidatus Gastranaerophilales bacterium | reverse complement strand
AAATGTTGGAATAAACCCAACAAGAACCGGTATCTTAGATGTATTTAAACAAGCGGAAATTAACTTTTCCATAATAAACGAAAGAAAAGTTTCATCTGAACTTGTTGCTGATATTAATGTTAAATATACGAAAAATATTAAGCCTTTTGAAATAAAAGGTGATTTAATTCCAAGACTGATTGATGAAATACCTATTCTGGCGATTTTAGCAACGCAAGCAAAAGGAACAAGCATTATTTGTGATGCTCAAGATTTAAGAAATAAAGAATCAGATAGGATAAAAACAATTGTTGATGCACTTTTAAGCCTTCAAACAGATATAAAAGAAAAACCTGACGGTTTTATAATTGATGGCGGCGTTAAAATAAATAAAACAGCCACGCTTGAGACATATCTGGATCACAGGCTTGCAATGAGCTATTATGTATTATCTCTCATAAATAATCAACCAATGGAAATAAAAGGATTTGATTGCGTAAATACTTCATTTCCTGAATTTTTAAAACTTATGAATGAGCTGATAAAATAATTTCCCTTTTTGCTAAAGTCCGTTCGTTTGCAACTTTAGCTGTTATTATGCTAATTAAACTAACTATCGCTTTAAAAAGCATATCCTTGTATCTTGGAAATCCGTTTGAATGTTTCTAGGGAAAATTAATTGTTGCTTACTAAAATTGTTCTAAAAGCTGCCAAGCTTCTTATTGAAATGTCTTTTGAAGTTTCTTTTTGTTTACGTGCAATATTGAAGATTTTTACAATTCTTCTGATTTCATCGGCACTTTTTGTAGAGTTTGTAGCATAAACATTTTTTACTCTTTCAGGGGAAATGTTAAATAATGCGTTTAATTCAACTTCTGTCATAGCTTTTTCTCTCAATTAACTATTTAATACCTTATGTATTAATAAAGTATTTAAAATATAATCAATTGCACAAAAAGTTCAAAAGTTTACAAAAGTTAATATTATATTTTGCCTAAAACAGTTAATTTGTATTCAGGGGCAACTTCTTCATAGCAAATAACCGGAATATCCATAAAAAGCTGTGATACAAGGATAAATATAACTTGTCTGTATTGTTGAGGTGCAATTAAAACAGCACTTTGATTAAGCAAATCTTCTTTTGTTTCTTTTAATATTTTTTTGAATTTAGAAAATTTAGACAAATCAATTCTAACGCTTGTTTCTTCATTGTTTGTTTGTTTTTCCAATAAATCAAGAGTGTCTTCATCAATTTCGTATGCAAAAATTTCTTTATCTTTATTTGCTATATTTTGAGAAATTTGTCTTGATAATGCCATTCTTAATTTGTCCAATAAGTCGGCTTTATTGGGGTCGTCTGAAAAATCGTTTAATTTTTCAAAAATATAAACAATATCTTTAATGCTTACTTTTTCTCTAATTAGCTGGCTTAGAAGATATTTAAGCTCTGATATGCTTATGTAATCTCCCAAGATTGTGTCTGTCAGGAATGAATTTTGATTGCTGACGAATTCAACGTATCTGTTTAAATCGTTGTAGTCAAATATTTCATCAACATGTGCTATAGAATAATAGCTGAGATAATTTGCGATATATTCGGCAGGTTCAATGCCTTCCAGCCAATAGTTTTCACATTGGTTTTTATCAATCCAAATTAATTTCCTTTTTGTTAAAGGGTCTTTTGTTTTATATGAGTTTTTGGGAGGTTTATCCAGATTTAATTCATCTTCAAAAAAAGCAAGATGATTAGGATACGCTTTTGAATTAATTACGCTTACACCGTGGATATTAATAGAAAAATCATAAGCATCCAATGAAGTATTTTCAATAAATTGAACCTTGGGAATTATATAGCCTAATTCATGGGTTAATTCTTGTCTTACTTTAACCGTTTGCGATAAAAGATTTTTTTCTATTTTTGGATCGCAAAGAGAATAATTTTCACTTGAAAGGCTTATTGAGAGTTTTTCTTCTCCTAAAAATTTAGCCATTTTAGAAGGAGCCAAAACATCTTTTAAGTCTTTTTTCAGACTGTTCAATTCGTCAATATCTTTTTTGATTTCGTCGTTTAAAATTTCTCTTTCTTCATCTTTTGATGTTTCAAGAAATTTTTTAACACGTTCGATTTTATCTTTTTTGTCTCTTATTTTCTTTTGCAAATTCAGACAAAGTTCATAGGGTTCTTCTTTTGAATATAACATTTTTTCAACAGAATTTCTGAAATTAATAATGTCATCATTGCCTTCTGTTTCCTGATTTTCAACTTCTTTTACAAATATGCAATTGTACACTATCTTTGAGTTTTGTTCAGCTTCATATATTGAATATAGTTCCCAGCCTGAAACAGACATTGCGTTAAGCGTATTTTCAAGCATTAGCGCGTCTTCTGTCGGGATTTGTTTAATGGAATATTCTTGTCTAAATTGTTTCATCATATATTTAGTTTAACATCATTTAAATTATTTTAAAGTATTTGCGTCTGTAAATTATTATAAATTTATTTTTTTCTTTAATTTGGCATGCTATAATTCATATAATGAATTTTAAAATTTTTTTTAAAAGGTACATAGATTTAAGTTTTAACAAAATAAATATTATTCCTATAGTTGTTTTAATAATAAATTTTCTGGTTTTAAGGGTTTTTAATATTACTGAAATACACGAAAACGGCTTGTTGGAAAATATGCAGTTGTTAGTTTTGTTTACTGCTATTATTGGGGCTTTTAGGGCAAAAAATCATAAAGCATTTTTTAATTTTGTTATTATGCTTTTAATTTTAATGATTGCAAGAGAATTAAGTTATGGAAGAGTTATTTTTTGTTCAATAGAAGGACAAAAAGACGCATTTTATCAGTGGAGTGATTATAAATACGGCTTTTTGGTTAATTATATAGTTGGTTTTTATATTTTAGCAATGTGTTTGTATGGTATATTTAACAAAATTTATATTGATATACCTTTGATATTAAAGAAGGTCAAATTGCCGATTTGTTCTGTTTTTGGCTGTGCATTATGTTCGATTGCTCAAGTTTTGGGTGAAAGTGTTCTTCATAATACGGTTTTAGAAGAAACATCCGAGCTTATTTTATATACAATAATAGCAACCATGGTTATATATTACTGTATAAAATTAAAACGTCCTACTCGTCTAAAACAGATTCATCAATAATTTCGTCTGTTGAATTTTCTTCTTTTTTCTTGAGTTTGTTTTTGGATTGTTTTTCTGATAATTCTTTTTCTTTGAGGGTTTTCATAAGCATAATTGAGCCTGCGTTTGCCATAGCAAGTCCATTGAGAGACGCTCTTAATTGGGCAGATCTGTCTTGAAATATTTCTTGATGTTCTTGGTTTTCTTCTTCGGCCATTTCTTGAGCAAAGTATTCTCCGCCTTGACCCATTTTTTCTTCTGACATTTTATTTGCCATAGCGGAGCCGTCACTTGCGTTAAAATAACCGCTAACGGGACTAATACCTCTGTTGTCGACCATTTTATTCCCTCGTGCAAAATATTGTTTTTGATAATAGCATTTTTTAACAGAAAAAACAACACTATCTTGTTGTATAAAACACAAAATAAATTTTTTTTGCGTTATTTAAAATTAAAAGAATGAATTTATTTTTTCAATTGCTTCTTTTTGATTGCAGCCATCGCTGTTTGGTTCGCAATTTCCCCATAGCGCCAAAATTGTTTCAATTTGAGGATAGTTTTTGCATGAGTTTATGTTATTTATATTGTCATCAACAAACAAGGCTTTTTGATAATTATTTTTCTTCATGTAATTTTCAAAAAATTCGCCTTTTGAATTGAATTTATCCAGTTCATCTCTTGCAAAAATTTTGTTTTCATCTAAATTAAAATCGTATTCTTTAAATCTTTTAATAATAGAGGATTTATTTTTCTTTGAAGCAACAACGATATCAATTTGTTTCTTTTTGAATAATTCTTTAATATCAAGAAAAAATTGATAAGGAGTCTCAAGAGATTGCCAAAAGTCGTAGTGATTATTGATTAAATCTGTTCTTAATTGAAGAAATTTTCTGCAAAATTCTTCTTCTTTTTCTTTGTTTCTGTTGGCAATTAAGTTTTTATATTGCAGCACAATATCTTCTTCCTTTGTATTATTAAAGAGAAGAAGATTGTAATAATAGAACATCCAAATGTTATAAACAAGATATTTGTATTTGGAAAAAAGCTTATAAGAGCGCTCAACGACAGGCTCAAAAAAACCTTGCCCTGTTTTTATACATCTGTTTATAAGATATACTTCTTTTATAGTGTCAAAAAGCACTCCGTCAAAATCTAAGAATAATATTTTCTTCATAATAAGAAAATATCATAAAAATTAGAAACCATAAAGTTTGATTTTTGGTCTGTAGTTTTGGCTTTTAATTTTTTCTGCAAGCGCTTGAAGCCTGTATTCTCGATATTCGGTCATTATAAAACCCGAGTAGTCAATGTTTGTAAATTCATCCAATAGAGAATTTAATTTTTCTTTCTTTTCCATCTTTTACTCCATCTATAAAAAGCAATAACATTATATACATTTATAAAGTATTTTTGATGGAAAAAAGTGCTAAAAAATTAAAAAATAAGTAACATTTTTAATATAAATATTAAAGAAATTGTTACAAAAACTATAAATAATATATGCTTTAGTTTATCGGATTTCTTTTGTTTTTTGGCTTTTTTCTTGTTTTTATCGGTTTTTGGCGGGTTGATATTTTGTTTTATATTTTTCTTTGCTTGTTTAACTTTTTCTTTTATTTTCTTTTGGGTTGGAGTCAGTTCTTTCTTTTTATATTTTTTAGAATTTGTTATATAGTTTTTATCTTTAAAGCCGTTTTCGTCTTTCTTTTCAACAAGAGAATTAAATTCACCTTGTTTTGAGTTTAAAAGCTCCTCTTTTTGTTCTTGTGCCAATTGAACATATTTTTCTACAAGCTTATTCTCTTTTAAGGGTTTTTGAGTAACTAAAAGAGTGATGTCAAATTGAAGCTTATTTATTTTTTCATCTTTTTTCTTTGAATATGCATAATTAATTGCCGCTTCAAAAGCTCTTTCAAGTGCTTCCAGAGTGTCTTTCGGGCTTGTTTCTTCGCCGTGAGCGGATTTGTTGCCTATTTTTTTTATGAAAAATAAATCATCAATAAATTCTTTTTCTTTTTCCGTTTTGATTTTATCCTTTAAACAATTTAAAGTATCATCAAAAGTAAGGCTTGAGTCGTTATGATTTAAAATTTTTTTTGCCATTTTTTCGGCAAAAATTCTAAGCTGGATAGTGCATTGATTAAAATATTCGTCTCGAAATAATTTTTCAGAATCTAAAATTATTTCATAGAGTTCTTTGTCGATTGTTTTTAAAAAATCAAAATTGCTTGCCATTTAATTTATTGAGGTTTTTTTCTTAAAATCATAATAAATTTATCTATAAGTTCACTAAGCATGAGTGAAACTTTGCGATAATTCAAGATAGTGAAATCTACGGTTTCTGTTTCAAAAAGCCTTTTTTGTTCGTCGTCTGTTATGCTTAGACGAACAAGCGCATTTTCAATGCCGTCATACTCTATTGCCATTGAGGCGTTAACTCCGTTTGAAGATACACTGAACAATGATTTTGCTCCTGTGTATGCGTTTATTGCAAAATCTTGTCTTTTAATTTTTAAAATATTTTCATATTTTTTAAATACAGGTGCAATAACAACCTTTAATTTTCTTTGGTAAGCTTGGTTAAATAATCTTATGCTGTTTTTGTCAAAGTTATTTTGAGCTTCATTTAAAGGAATTTGACTGTTTTCGTCTGTAATTTTGTTTTCTTTTAGTTTTTCTATTGTGTTTTTTGGAGTTTCCAATACAATTTTATTTTCTGTTGTATTAGAATAAAAATCTGATGCCACGATTAAAGAATTTGTATTTTCATTTGCTTTTTCTAAAGCGGCATCTAAGGCTTCTTTGATATCTTCAAATTTTTGTTCCTGCACTTCAACAACGCCCGCATTTGCGCCTGAATCTATGCCAAGATTTGTGTTTATTCTTTCAAAAACGCTATATGCGCCGTTCAATTTTGTTTTTTGCAAGTAAACATAAAATTTATCCACATCTTTTATTATTATGGAGTCATTTAGACGAATTGATTTTTTGATTATTTCTATAAATTCTTTCGGATTTTTGTAGTTGGGGTATTTTTTATCCGGAGCAATTAAAAGAATACAGGCTCTTTGAGAGTATTTTCTTGTTTGAGCTATTTCGTTTTTTAAAAACTCGTCACAATATTTTTGAGTATAAACTCCCGTATCGGGCTGCACAACCCCTAAAGTTGTTAAAAAGTTTGTTTGAGATTCAATACTTAAATTCAATTCGTTTCTTTGTAAGCACCAAATTACTCTGATTAATAATTCGTAATCAATAATCGGCATAAATAATACATCGCTTATGCCGTTATCAAAAGCTTCAATTATAACTTCTCTTGAACAGTTTTCATTTATTAAAAGTATCGGCAGATTTTTGTAGATTTCTTGTTTTTTAAGACTTTTGATTAGATTTATTGCTTGAGCATTGTTGTTGTCGCAGTGGAGAATTAATACGTTTGGATTGAAGCCTTCAAACATGTTTTGTGCTTCTTCAATAGAACAAGATTTAATTTTATCAAGATTTCTTAAAAGAACCAGCTTTTGAGAAATTTGATTTATTAATTCCTGCCTGTTGCTAACTATTACGACGGTGTTCACATCTGCCATTAAACAATATTACTCCAAAATAATTCTACTTAATTATTACAATACTACAAAAACCGCTTTTGTAAAAGATTTTTAAAAAATATAATATTTTAAAGTCCTCTTAATTTATGACGACAAAAAACAAGTGTTTGCTAGAATATTTTTATGAAAGATTTATTAAAAGATAATAAGGTAATTTTAATTTTAATTATATTATTGGGTTTAGCCTTAAGATTGTGGAATTTGAATAAGCCCGAAGGATTGTGGAACGATGAATATATTACATATTCAATTTCTATGTTAAAATTTCCTTTTGATTTTTTTGACGGAATCAGAACAAATTGCCATGCACCTTTGCATTATTTTTATTTAAAGCTGTGGATGATGGTCTTTAAGAATTCTGATTTTATGTTGAGATTATCATCTTTAGTTCCTAATATTTTAGGCTGTTTTGTAATGTATCAAGTCGGAAAAAATTATCAAACAAAATTTCATTCAATCCAAATCGGTTTAGCTTGTGCTTTAATTGCTTCTATCAGTTCATTTTTAATTTACTTTTCTCAGGAAGTTAGAATTTATTCAATGATATTTTTCTTGTCTTCAATGATTTTATTGTATTCGATAAAAATGTTTGAAGCACCGTCAAGAAAAAATGCCGCTTGGTTGAGCGTGTTTTCTGTTTTATTGATTTTAGAGCATACAATCGGTTTTGTATATGTTTTATTTAATATTTTTGGTTTAATTGCATTCAGACCCAAAAAGAAAAAAGAAACAGATTTATACATGCCTATTGTGGCAGGTTTAATTTTGTGTTTACCTATAATACCTTTTATTTTAAGAATATTTGTACATCCTACTTATTTTTCTCAATGGTGGGCACCATTTAGCTGGTCTAAGATATTTTTCTATTTTACGGATTTATTCTCACCGGTTTTAAAAAACATAACAAATTCGCCTATGAGTTTTTATCATCAAATAATTAACCATGATGTTATTAACATTGGTTTTGTTATGTTTGCTCTTGTTCCTGCGGGAATTTGTTTGATGATGATAATAAAATCCAATATAGATTCAAAAAGAATTAATAAATATCTTTTAACTGTATTTTTAGCAACATTTTTAACAATATTAATTACTGCAATTGCAGGAAAAATAATCTTTTTAACAAAATATTTAACTGAATTATATCCGATTTTAATTTTAATGACAGCAATAGGCTGGGCGCAGTTAAATTCAAAAAGTACAAAAATCACTCTTGCAACAATTTATATTTTTATGACTTTATTTTTCATTCTTGTATCTCATACGTCGGCTCCGAAATTAGTTCGTCAAGAAGGACAGAGATTACCCATTTTGGCTATGCAAGAAATGAATATTAAAAAACAAGATAAAATTTTATTTTTGTTCTATCCTAAAACACATTTTACAAAATACTATAACGATAATGATTATATGGCTATGTCCATTGACAAATATAATTTTCCCTATGTTTTAAAAGCAGGGTCGACTTATGACGCTTTTTTAGACGGGCACGCTATTTATAAAGTTTTTTTTTAAAAAACAACTCGCCTTTATTGGAGAAAAAGCTAAACAGAGAAATATTGTCTGACATGAAAAAAGGTCAAAAACTTTTTATAGTTGATCTTGAAAGCGTCAGTTTATATAGCGATGAGCAGATGAAAAATCTTTTATCCGATGAAGAAAAATATAACAAAACTCCGTTTTTATTTTTGATTGCGTCATATATGAGAAATAGAACCCTTGATTGGGCGGCTTCAAACTTAATGTTTCAGGGAAAAATTAAAAAAGGTTACTGGATGGTATATTCATTTGTAAAAACATAGTTTAAAAAAGTAAATTTTGTTTGTTTAAAAATTATGTTTTTGTTATCATCAAGCTATGCATGGTATTATTCATTTCGATGAGTTAAATTCAACAAGCGCTTACGCTCATCAACATCTAGAGGAATTGGATGATTTTCAAGTGGTATCTTGTGATTTGCAAACACAAGGACACGGTCAATTTGAGCGTAGTTGGTATTCGTCAAATAAAAATGGCGGTAATTTATATATTTCCCTGATTTTGAAACCCCAAAACTTGGAGCATTTAAACGAATTGACAAGATTTGCCGCTTTAATAGGCGCTAAAACTCTTGAGCAATACGGCTTAAAGCCTCATTTTAAATATCCTAACGATATATTAATCGACGGCAAAAAGATAGCAGGAATTTTAGCTGAGTCAGAATTTATCGGACAAAATTGTAAAGGCGTCATTTTAGGCTGCGGAATTAATCTTAATTTAGAAGAAGATGAGCTTAAAAATATTGACCAAAAAGCAACGTCAATTTTTGTTGAAACAAACAAAAGGGTTGATAAAAATGAATTTTTAAACAGATTTTTATCAAACTTTAAAGAAGAATATAGTGACTTTTTAAAAAACGGAATAAAAGGAGAAATATTATGTTAAACCCTGAATTATGGACAACAGGAGGCACAACAATGGTTGTTGGAATGGGAATTGTTTTCTCATTTTTAATAATTCTTGTTGGAGCAATTGCCCTAATGGCAAGATTTGTTTCTTTTTTAAACAAGGTTTGCCCCTTGCCTGTTGTTGAACAAAAGGTAAGAAAAACAAGTACAACAGATGATACTGATATTGCACTTGCAATTGCAGTTGCTGTTGCACAAGGTTAGTTTGATTAAGTAAACACATTTTATGAGGATAAAAAAATGACAAAAAAACAAATTAAAGTTATGGATACGTCATTTCGTGACGGTTTCCAATCAATCTACGGAGCTAAGGTTTTGGTTGATGATTTCATCCCTGCCTTACAAGCTGCAGTTAATGCAGGTTTAAGACATTTTGAAACAGCAGGCGGTGCTCGTTTTCAAGCTCCTATATTCTTTTGCAATGAAAATGCATTTGAAACAATGGACAAAATAAGAGCTGCTGTTGGTCCTGATGTTACACTTCAATCATTAGCTCGTGGTGTAAATGTTGTTGGTTTAAATTCTCAACCTAGAGATATTATTGATTTACACGCAAAAATGTTTGCTAAACACGGTGTTAATGTAATCAGAAACTTTGATGCTTTAAACGATGTTAACAACTTAATTGATTCAGCAAATTCAATTAAAAAATATGGTTTAAGACATGAAGTAACAATCACTATGATGGAACTTCCTTATGGCTGTGAAGGTGCTCATGATGTAGCATTTTACGAAAGAGTATTAAGAAATATTCTTGATTCAGGTCTTCCTTTTGATTCATTGGCATTTAAAGATGCTTCAGGTACTTCAAATCCAAGAAAAGTGTATGAAACAGTTAAAATGGCTCGTGAATTATTGGGCGGCGAAGCTCATATTCGTTTCCATTCACACGAAACAGCAGGAACAGGTTTAGCTGCATATTTAGCTGCTCTTGACGGTGGTGCAGATGGTATTGACCTTGCTATGAAACCGGTTTCAGGCGGTACGGGTCAACCTGATATTATTTCAATGTGGCATGCTTTGAAAGGTACTGAATATGACCTTGGTTTAGACATCAAGAAAATCATGGAAACAGAAGAAATCTTTAAAGAATGTATGAAAGATTATCCGATTTCACCGATTTCATTAGCAGTTAACCCGATTTTAATTCAAGCTCCGCTTCCGGGTGGCGCTACAGCTACAACTGTTAACCAATTAAAAGACATGGGTATGCTTGATAAATTCCCGAAATTAATTGCAAACATGAAAGAAGTTGTTGAAAGAGGCGGTTTTGCAACAAGCGTTACACCTGTATCTCAATTCTATGCTCAACAATCATTCTTGAATGCTATTACAGATAAACCTTGGGAAAAAGCAAACCCCGGATATGCTAAAATGCTTTTAGGTTACTTTGGTAAAACTCCTTGTGAACCTGATCCTGAATTGGTTAAATGGGCTGAAGAAAAAACAGGTTTAGCTCCAACAACAGAGCGTGTTGTAGATTTGAATGACAAAGACCCTGAAAAAGGTATAGAAGCAGCTAAGAAAAGATTACAAGAAGCAGGCTTGCCTTTAACAGATGAAAATATCTTCATTTCAGCAGCTTGCAAAGACGGCAATGTTGATAAAGGTATTGAATTCTTACTTGGCAAAGGAACTGTTTCAGTTAATAAAGTTTCAGCTGACAAAAAAGAAGCTGTTCCTGCAACATCAAAAGACGGTTATACAGTAACTGTAAACGGTAAAAAATACGCCGTTAAATTAGATGGTTCAAAAGCTGTTGTTAACGGTAAAACATACGATATAGGCGTTAAAGCCGGTGTTGAAGAACAAGCAAAATCTTCTTCAAATGCTGAAGGTCAAGAAGTTAAAGCAGCGCTTCCGGGTAATGTATTACGTGTTGAAGTGGCAGAAGGCGACGAAGTGGCTGAAGGTGATGTATTGTTGGTTATTGAAGCAATGAAAATGGAAACTGAAATTAAATCTCCTGTTTCAGGAAGAGTTTCATCTATTGAAGTTGCTCAAGGCGACCAAATTAAAACAGGTCAAGTATTGGTTGTTGTAGGTTAAGATTGGAGGAAATAAATTATGAATATAGGAGAAGTTTTCCAACAATTATGGCATACAACAGGATTATACAATTTTGTTCAACCTGCTGATCCCAATATTACAAATGTTTGCGAACAATTCATGCATCAATTCGGTTCCCCGATTATGCTTGTAGTTTGTTTGTTTTTGATGTGGCTTGGTATTAAAAAACAATATGAACCTTTGCTATTAGTTCCGATTGCTTTTGGCGGTTTTTTATCAAACATTCCAAACGCAGGTATAGCAGAGCCGGGTGGTTTCTTAAATATTATTTATGAAGCCGGTATTCATAAAGGATTATTCCCGTTGATAATTTTCATGGGTGTAGGCGCTATGACAGATTTCGGTCCTCTATTAGCAAATCCAAGAACTGCATTATTGGGTGGTGCCGCTCAATTCGGTATTTTTGGTGCATTATTGTTAGCGCTTTGCGTGTTTGGTTTTACTTTGCCTCAAGCAGGTGCTATCGGTATCATCGGTGGTGCTGACGGTCCTACTTCAATTTACGTTACAACAAAATTAGCTCCCGAGTTATTGGGTGCAATTGCAGTTGCGGCTTATTCATACATGGCCTTGGTTCCTGTAATTCAACCGCCGATTATGAAACTTTTAACAACAAAAAAGGAAAGAGAAATCCAAATGAGCCAATTAAGGGAAGTTTCTCAACGTGAAAAAATCGTATTCCCTATATTAGTTCTTTCTTTATGTATTTTATTGTTGCCTGATGCGTGCCCTCTTGTAGGTGCTTTGGCTTTTGGTAATCTATGTAAAGAATGTGGTGTTGTTGAAAGACTTTCAAATACAATGCAAAATTCTTTAATTAATATTATTACTATTTTCTTGGGATTGTCTGTTGGTTCTAAATTATCAGCTGATCAATTCTTAACTGTTCAAACATTATTTATTCTAATTCTTGGTATTATTGCATTCTCATTGGCTACTGCCGGTGGTGTTGTAATGGCAAAAATTATGAACTTATTCTCTAAGGATAAAATTAATCCGCTTATTGGTTCAGCAGGTGTATCAGCCGTTCCGATGGCAGCACGTGTATCAAATAAAGTCGGTTTAGAATATAACCCCAACAACTACCTTTTAATGCATGCTATGGGTCCTAACGTAGCAGGTGTTATTGGTTCAGCTGTTGCAGCAGGTGTATTGTTAACAGTTTGCGTTCAATAGTAAGATATTGAAAATAAATTAAAAAGCAGAGTTATTTTAACTCTGCTTTTTTGCTTTTTACAAAAAAATAATTAAATATTAAATGTCTTAAGGTTCCCTTTAAAAATAATTTTTAACTACATTAAATGTATGATTTTTTAAAATCTGATTTAACAATAATTAATTAAGGTCGAGATTAAAAGAAGGGGATAAAGGTAAAAGATGTTTAGTCCGCAAATACAAAATTATATTAATTCTTCTTCTCAAGCTCAGGCGTTTAATCGTGTTAATGAGCTTAATCGCTATATTAATTCTATTTATCCTCAAAACCCCGAAGTTAAACAAACTTCTGCATTTGATGAAATTTTAGCCGAATCAAAAAAAGAAGTTGAATCAAACAGTGTTTTCGAGCTTGATACGCCCCCAATGGTAAAAAAAGAAATTAAAGCTCTTCCTTTTGGCTCTTTGAGCGGACTAAAAGGAGTGGAAGAAAAAGTATCAAATACAAAAGAAGCAATTTTGGGCTATATCAAAGACGCAAGTGAAAAATATAATGTAGATGAAAAACTTATTAAAGCTTTAATAAAACAAGAATCAAACTTTAACCCTAACGCTGTTTCATCGGTTGGTGCAAGGGGTTTAATGCAGTTAATGCCACAGACAGCTAAGGCTTTAGGAGTTGTTAATTCTTTTAATCCAAAAGAAAATATAGAAGGCGGAGTTAAATATTTAAAGCAAATGCTTGATAAATATAACGGAAATAAAATTCTTGCTCTTGCCGCATATAACGCTGGTCCTGGGGCAGTCGACAAATATAATGGCATCCCTCCTTATAAAGAAACTCAAAATTATGTTAAATCTGTATTAGCTAATTACCTATAAAGGATAAGAAAATGGATAAAATAAATCAGGTTAATTTTTTTAAAACAAATCGTTTAGAACCGCTTGAAGCAAATATTTCTATAAATTCAAACGATACAAATGTGAAAAGCTTTAAAAATGTTGTGGCTGATATGATGCAGGAATTAAATGAAGTTACAAATAGGCCGCAGCAGTTAACTCAAGACGCTATGCTTGGAAAAGCGGATGTCCATGATGTTATGGCTGCAATTGCTCAAAGTGAAATAACCGTTCAGGCTGCAACCACTATAACAGGAAAAATCCTACAAACATATGAGAAAATAATGCAAATACAGATTTAGTCTTAACTTTAGCATATTATGATAGTATAATTTAAGTAATAGAACAGTATGGAAAAATTTGACCTAAAAAAACTAACTGAGAATAAGCCGCTTTTGTACACTATAGTTGTCGCAATAGTGATTGTTGTAGCGATGTTTGTTATTATGATGTCGGTTATGGATAGTGTGGGTTCTAAAGGAGCCCAAGGGCAAGATAATCAAATAAAACAGGCTGAAAAAGTAATTAAAAATGACCCTGTAACACTTTTTACTACTGAAAATACAGGTAAGGCTCTTGAAGTTCAAGCGCTTTTGGCTCGTGAACAAATTGTAGCCACAAAAGTTGAAAACGGTTCAAAGGTAAGCATTGTTTTAAAAGAATATACTCAAGACCAAAGAGATAGAGCCCTTTTAGCTATTGTTAAAAGCGGGCTCTTGGATGAGCATACGGGGTTAGAAATTTTTGATAAAGGTGATTTTACATCAACAAAAGATGATAAAAAAATTAAATTAATAAGAGCCATGAACGGGGAATTAGCTCGTTTAATAAGAAAAATTCCGCCTATTGAAAATGCACAGGTATTTATTTCAATTCCTGAACAAACTTTCTTTTCTCAAGATCAAAAACCGACGACGGCAACCGTTCAAATTACTATGCCGTCAGGCGAAAGACTTGATAATATGAAAGTTAAAGCAATTTCAAATTTGTTATTAGGTGCAGTGCACGGGCTTCAAGCAGATAATATTTCAATAACCGACACTAACGGAACTGTTTATAATTCTATCATTGGCGCTTCTGATGATGCTATTGCAAAATTGGAAGAAAATGATAAATACATGCAATCAAAAGTAAACGCTCAATTAGATAAATTAATAGGTAAAGGTAATTATATAGCTACTGTTTCAACATTTTTAACTCAAGCTCCCGTTGAAAAAACAAGCATATTATATGATCCTGATCAAAAAACTTCAGTTTCAGAACAACAATTCAGCGAAAATTTGGGCGATAATCACAATGATTCAACAACATCAGGCATGAATCCGGTTAGCGTATATGTTCCGGATGGCGTTAAAGGAGCAGTGCAATCAGGTTCATCAAGCCAAGATAGACAATATTCACGCTCTGCTGTCGAAACTCAATACGGTGTATCTAAAACACAAGTGAGCGAATATACTTCAGCAGGTACAATTGAAGAAATAACGGTTGCTGTTTCGATTGAAGAAAATGCAATTCCGACTAACATGAGTCTTTATGAATTGAAAACATTGATTGCACATGCGGCAAGTCCAAAAGTTGACCCCGAGAATGTTTCAATTGCTTTTGTTGAATCAAGCAGCCTTGTTTTGGCGCCTGAAAAAGAAAATGAATTGCCTAAAGTTGAAGAATCAGGCAATCCTTGGTGGGTTGTGGGTGCTATTCTTTCAATAGGTCTTATTTTGGGGCTTGGCCATATAGGTAAAAAAGTTAAAGATGAAGCCAAAAAACAAGAAGAAGAGCTTGAATATTTAAGACAAATAGCAGCAAGTCAAGAACAACAACTGAAAGATGTAACTCAACAGGCTTCAAGCTTGATTGCTCAACAAGAACAAATGGCGCAAAGCTTTATTGAACAAAAAAATCAATATGCTCTTGCTCTTGAGCAGGCTAAATCAGCTGCAGCCGCAACTAAAGCTCCAAAACATAATCTGTCTGATGCTATTGATGAATTAGAATCTGATTTTAATTCCATGGATGAAAATGAAGCAATAGAAAAGATTAAAAATTGGATTGAAAATGCGTAAATAAACTGAGGGCAAAAAGGGAAAAATGGCGGATACAGATGTAAAAACATTTAATTTTGAAGCTTTTGCCAAAGACTTGTCTAATCAGGCGAGTCAGGTTATTCCCAATGATATTTCAAAACCCGATAAGGCTTTTATTGTTGAAATTATATATCGTTTTTGCGTAATGGCGGGAGACGCATTAGTTAAAGAAGAAAATTCAAAACTAAGTGCTCAGGAAGCAAGCCTTGTTACGCAATTTATCGGTGAATGGATTTTTCATAAATCAATTGATTTAATAAGGGCAAAAATTGACCCTCAATATAGAGAGGGAGTTTTACAAAAGGTCGCATTTACTGTTTTTGATATAGCCAAAAAGGCAGTTGAAAAACAAATTCCTCAAGAGCAGTTGATATCGCTTGTGGAAGCGCAAGTTAAAAAGTCTTTCACAAAAGCCATGGAAGATTTAAAAAATAGAGGCGTTATATCCGAGCAGTTAACTCAAAATGCTCTTTCTCAATCTAATATTGACGCTATGGCGCAAGAGCAAATAAGAGAAGAAACCATGACAGATATTGCCTGCATGAGTGATGAAAAAATTATAAAGCTTGCTTCTTTGGCGATTTTAATGAGAAATTTTTCAAGCGAAAAAATGAAAAGTATTTTGCAGAAATTTAACAAGCCCGAGCGTGAAGTTTTGATTAAATATTTAAAAATGCCGGACTTGGAAGAAAAATTAGATACAAAGGCTACCATGAGGTGTTTTGAAGAGATGAAAAATGCATTGCCTGAAGCAGTTGTTATAAGCTATGACAAGGCTTATAAAAAATTGTGTAAAATTGTTAAAAATTCGGATAAAAATCAAATTTTGAATATGATAGAAAATGAAAGGCCAAATGTTAAAGAGTATGTTTTATCTTGCTATAATCAAAAAAGAAAAAAAATTCCGGCCTATATTGCAGATGTCATATCTAAATATTTAGAAGAAAATGTTTCATGATAATAAGAAAACAAAATATTCAAAATAAAAAATCTCAACAGTCTTCTTCCGCTAAATCTTTTAAAAAAGGCAATATTATAAAAAAAGAAGATTTGCTTTCTGATGTAGAAGAGGTTTTGGAAAATACTCAGGATATTGAACCAAAAGCACCAATTCAAAAGCCGAAAGTAAAAGAAGAGGTTGTGGCGGAAACTTTTGAAAAAATTGACATTTCTTCAATTGAATTTAAAGAAAGAGTTGAAAGAAGAAGAGGTGACAGAAGGCGCGGTTATCGAAGAATAGATGAAAGGTCTTTAGTTTCAAGAGCTCAGCAAGAAGCTCATTCAATAAAAGAACTGGCTGCAAGAGAGGGTTATCAAAACGGCTTAAAAAAAGCCCAAAAAGAAGTGGAAGAAATAAAAACTTCGCTTAATGAATTTTTGTCTTTAAGAGATGAAATGTATGAAGAATTTTATCCTCATATCATGGAAATAGCCATGGAAATAGCTAAAAAAATCATTAAAAAAGAAGTGGACTTATCTCAAGATGTATTGAAAAATATTATTATGTCTGTATTAGATGAAATTCATTCTGACAGTGAAAAAGTAACTATTAAAGTTAATCCTGATGATGTTGAATTTGCAAGTGCGTCATTACCTGAAATTTTGAGTGCAAAAAATGTAAATGCAAAGGTAAATATAGCGCAAGATGAAACAATTGAAAAGGGAAGCTGTGTTGTTGTTGCAAATAACGGTGTTATAGACGCAAATTTTAAAACACAATTGGCAGTATTGCAAAGTGCTTTTGGTATTTATAAAGGAGGGGTCTAATTGGCAGCTCCTCAACAACAGTCTAATCCGATTTCAGAAATTGCTTTAGCCGGTTTTGTTATTATCTTAATATTGATTTTGCTATTGGAAATGCCAAACTGGGTTATCAATTTTTCAATCAGTTTCAATATTACGCTTGGAATTGTATTGTTGATGATTTCCTTATATGTAAATAAGCCTCTTGAATTGGCTGCGTTTCCATCTATTTTGTTGATTGGCACGGTTTTTAGGCTTGTTTTATCCATTGCCTCTACTCGTTTAATTTTGGCTAAAGGCGATGCCGGTCAGGTTGTCGAAGCTTTCGGACACTTTGTTACGGGCGGAAACATGGTTGTAGGCGGCGTAATTTTCTTAATTATCACTGTTGTACAGTTTATGGTAATCACAAAAGGTGCGGAACGTATTGCTGAGGTTTCAGCCAGATTTGCACTTGATGCTATGCCGGGTAAGCAAATGACAATTGACGCCGATTTTAATGCAGGGTTAATTTCTCCCGAAGAAGCAGTTAAAAGGCGTGAAGATTTACAAAGAGAATCAAGCTTATACGGTTCAATGGATGGTGCCATGAAGTTTGTAAAGGGTGATACCATAGCAGGTATTATCATTACTTTGATTAATATTATAGGCGGCTTAATCATCGGTATATTATTAAACGGTATGGCTCCTGCTGATGCTGTTCAAAAATATACTATTTTAACAATCGGGGATGGTTTAGCGGCTCAAGTTCCTTCACTGTTAATGGCAATTTCATCAGGTATAGTTATGACTCGTGCTACAGGCGGCGGGGTTGCTTTGGGTACTGATTTGGCTGTTGAAATTTTATCTAAACCGACAAGTTTGTTTTTAGCTTCAGGATTTTTGATTTTAATTGCGTTAACTTCAGGTGTTACAGGTTTACCTTGGTTTCCCTTTTTGGCGTTTGCGGCAATTTTAATTTGCGGAGGTTTATCTGTTTTGGTAAACCAAGATGTTCAACAACAATTGGGACAATTGGATGCTGTTAAACAAAACATGCAGGATTTAGTTAATCCTAATAAGATGTATGAAAGATTGGGTGTAGACGTTTTATCTTTGCAGGTTGGCGCAGGGCTTTTAGTTATCGCTGACCCTGAACAAGACGGTCAATTATTGGCTAAAATTGCAGCGCTAAGACAAAGGGTGACGGATGATTTAGGTTATATTATTCCTAACATAAGAATTATGGATTCATCAGCAATCGGTGATAACGAATATTTAATTTCAATTCGCGGTAACCCTGTTGCAACAGGAACGGTTTACCCCGGAAAATTAATGGTTATAGCAGATCAATATGACGCATTGGGTAAGAAATTACCTGAAAATGCTATTGTTTCTGTTGAGCCGACTTTCCAATCACAGGCTTATTGGCTAAATCCGCAGCATATAGGCAAAAACGATAAAATTCAAGCAGTTGACGCTGTGGATGTAATTGTAACACACTTACAAGAGTGTGTTCGTAAGTATGTTGATGAAATTATGACAAAAACTGATGTTTTGAAGTTAATGGAGCTTGTTAAATCTCAAGACCCGACATTGGTTAACGACCTTGTTCCTACGATTATTTCAACATCCGATTTAAGGAAGATTTTTGTTAATCTGATTAGAGAAAAAGTTTCAATAAAAGACGTAATCTTTATTTTTGAAAGATTATGCGATTATGCAAGATTTTCAAAAGAGCCCGATATCTTATCAGAAAGATTAAGGGCGGCATTAGGTAGGCAAATTTGTCTTTCTAACGTAAATAAAGAAAAGGTATTATACGCTTTAACTCTTTCATCAGAATGGGAAAAAACGCTTGATGACAGCTGTCAAAGAACAGAATTAGGTACAATGTTTTTATTAAACCCCATGCAAGTTCAAGAGCTTATTGAATCTACCGCCAACACTCTTATGAGAGCTCAAAGCGCCGTTGGAGTTCAGCCTGTAATATTATGCTCTCCAAGAATAAGACTGCCCTTATATCAAATGTTAGAACGTCATATACCAACGATTGTTGTTATTTCATATTCAGAATTAATAACTGATATTAGAGTTGAAGCAATAGATACAATCGGAGAAAGCTATTAAGAAACTATTTTTCCATTTGTTTTTTTAGAGCTGCCTCAAGAGTTTTGATTTTATTTTCAAGAGTTTTAACTCTTAAAGATGAATCATCTGCTCCTATTGATTTTTTTTCATATTGTCTTTTTAGGCTTTTAATTTCTTTTTTCATTTTTGAAATGAAAATCATAAAGATAATACCTGCTATCATAAAACCAATCATCATGTAGCATATATCAAATAATTCAAGATTAATATTCATTTTTACTCCTTAAAAAATTTAAAACTTTTATAAAATCTTTGCTGAACTTATTTTCTTTTAGTTGAAATTCCATAAATTCTTTTGTTTTTGGATGAGTGAAAGATAAATAGTAAGATTGAAGCAGTTGTTCTTGAGTTTTCAGGTTGTAAAACTCGTTTCTCATAAAGCTTTTAGCTCCATATAGGCTATCTCCAAATATAGGATGATTAATTGAAGCTAAGTGAGCTCTTATTTGATGAGTTCTGCCTGTTTTTAGCTCTAATTCAACTAAACTTACCCCCTTAAATTCTTCAATAACTTTATAATGAGTTATGGCTTTTAAGCCTTTATCATCATCTGATATATTCATTTTAACATTGTTTTTAAGATAGTGAACAAGCGGTTTATCTATTGTTCCTTCTTTTTGTTCAAAATTACCTAATGCAAGGGCTAAATATTTTCTTTTTGCGCTTTTTTCTTTTATCTGATTTGCTAAATCAATATGGGTATCATTGTCTTTAGCTATAACAATCAGTCCTGCTGTATTTTTATCGAGTCTGTGGACAATGCCTAATCTATCTATGCCTTGGATATTTGATAAACTATTTTGATAACGATATAAAAGAGCATTAACAAGAGTGTGTTCTCTATCATATTTCGTAGGGTGGGTTAAAATATTTTTTTCTTTATTAATGACCGCTAAAAAATCATCTTCATAAATAACATCAAGGTCGAAATTCCAAGGCTTGAGTTCACAAGAAGGATTTAAAAATTTATTCAAAACTGTTTCATCAAAAGAAATAATGTCATTTAATTTTAGCTTATAAGAGGTTTTTTGTTTTTTTTGATTAATTAAAAATATTCCCTCATCAATTAATGAAGCAATTTTTGCTCTTGGATATTTACTTTCAAAATATTCAACCAGAAAGACATCAAATCTTTTTTTGTTGTTATCGTCTGTTATTGTAATTGTTTGAATTTCAGCCATTTATTTTTTCTTTGTCATCTTTAGAGAATAAAACAAAACAAATATATAATATTACACCTATGCTACTCATTATATCAAAACAATTAAATATCGGAAAATTAACAAAATTTAATTTGATATAATCAACAACATAGCCGTTTTGTATTCTTTCAATAAGATTTCCCAAAGTTCCCGCGCTAAATAATGTTAAAGACAAAAGCGTAATTTTGTCAGAAAATTTGACATTTTGAAAAACGTAAAAAGCAAGAACAATAAATGCAAAAAGACCTATAAAAGATAAAAATATTGCGCTATTTTGAAATAAACCGAAAGCACTGCCTGTATTATGAATATGAAAAATCGAGAAAATTGGGTTATCAAAATCTTTCAAATAAGGATTATAGCTTATTTTTCTGATTTGATTTCCGAAATCCAAAAGAATAATATTCATCAAAAAATAAAATATACAGGCTTTTTTATCTTTCATTTATTTTTTCTCTGCTATACTTGCATTCACGGTTTTGTTTCTATTCATGTTTATTCTTTTCATAATATAGGCTATTCCTAAAATTTCAATTTTGGCTTTTGTTATTTCTTCGTTTATTGAAACTTTGGTAAAGCCTACGCTCGCAAGCGCATATTCGTTCAGGTTTTTATTGTTTGCTTTAACATAGCGCTCTAAATCTCCTGTTTCGGGGATTTTTCTGAATTTTTCATTGTAGTCGGCAGGAGGATATGTTATTTCTTCTCTTGAAATTGAAGCAAGAGCTATAATATCATCGGGTTTATTGGGCATTTTTAGAGAAATATCGTAGTTTTCATTGTTTTCAATGAAAATAGGCGTTTCAAGTTCCATATCTATTTTATTAGCAACGCCGTATTTTAGAGATGTTTCTTCCATTAAGATTTCATCTGCCACAATTTTCCATTTGTCTTTTTCTTTTTGAAAATAAACTAAATAAGAGCTTTTGCCTCTTAGTGTTCCTGCTTTTTCTTTATTTTTTTTATCTTTATCAAGATAAACTTTAGCGTACGTTTCATCGCTCATTTGAGCCAATGCCCAGTTGTCATAAGCGGTTATGTTGTTTATTTTTGTTTTGTATTTAATATTTGTGTAAGCTTGATGGGTTTTTTCAAGCATGGTTTTCATATCATTAAGATTAAAACCGTCTGCGCTTTTATAGTTTTCATCATAATAAGATTGAACTAAATTAACGTCATGGTCTGCCATTGCTTTATTGTGTTTTTTTAAGACTTTTTTGATTTCTTTTTGAGGATTGTTTTTGTTGAAAAAATCAAAGTCAAAAGCATACATTGGACAGTTTGCCGATAAAATCAGTATTGCAAAGAATGATGAAACAAGTTTTTTCATTTATTTTTCCTTATTTTAATCTTTTTTGAATAAAAGATAATATTTTTTATCTCCATAATATAATATCATATCCCAATACATTCCCATATCGTTAAATTCAATATATGCTTTTGGTATTGGTGTTCTTTGATTTTTATGTCCCCATTTTGTGCCGATAAAATCCATGGTTTTATTTCTTATTTTTTGATAAAAATTAGGTTTTGGATGAGGAAATTTATCTTCATAAAATTCTTCAGGTACTGTTTCTTCTTTGTAAATTGGTATTACATAAGAAACTTTGCCATTTTCTTTAAATAATATCCAAGTTTTTCCGTTTTTTTCTCTCGGAGTTAAAAGATAATACCCCGGAGGAATTGTTTTGGATTTAAAAATAAGGTTCACTCCCGTTCTAAAGAGGGGATATGGAGTATACATGTATTTTGTATATTCGTCCGCTTGATACGGGTCAAGACCAAAAATGTAGTCAAAATCCGGCTCTTCAAGTTTTTCATATATTTCATCATAGTTTTTTAGTTTTGAATTTGGAATGTTTTCGTTAGCAAACGTATTGCAGCTAATAAAAAGTAATGCAATCAAAATAAGTGATGAAATTTTAGCGTTTAAATTTGCCATGTTAACCCTTTTAATGCTACCATATTGCGTATGGAAAATAAAGTATTAAATGAAAATATCAGCCATATTGCTAAGTATAATAAAAGACTTGCTGATGAAATTTTAAGGTTTAATTGTGAAAAATCAAGTTTTGAATTGGTTAAAATGCCAAATGATGAATTTAATATATTATCAAACGGCAATTTAATTCATGATATTCAAGGCGCTAAAGATGAAGCAAAAAGAATAGTTAATTCCATTAAAAATAAAGAAGATAAAAACATAATAAGAATAATCTACGGGTTTGGTTTAGGGTATTTGCTTGATGAGGCAGCCGGTGTCTTAGAAGGAAAAATAGTAGTTTATGAGCCTGATTTATGTTTATTAAAGTTTGTGTTTAGCTTAGCTAAAATAGATGGATTGTTTAAAAATAATGTTTTTTTATGTTCTGATAAAGAAAGCCTTATTGAATATATAAGTGCTTTGAGTGATGAAAAAACAGATATATCAATAACATTTTTAAATTATCATAAGCAAAATTACTTAAATGACATAAAAGACGTTTTATATACCGCCCAAAAAGCTCAAGCTCAACATAAAGGCAACAGAATGACGATGTGTAAAAAAATGCCTCAAGCAATTATAAACACATTTTCAAACTTTAAAAAGATTTTAACGACTCCGGATGTAATGTCTCTTAAAGATACTTACAAAGGAAAAACGGCTCTTTGTGTTTCAGCAGGTCCTTCTTTGACTGAAAACATTGAAATTATTAAAAAAAATCAAGATAAATTTGTTATATTTGCTCTCAATCCGACGATTAAATTATTGGCAAAACATAATATTCAGCCGGATTTTATTTTGTATATTGAAACGATAGATAATAAAGCTCAATTTAATTATGATATAGTTGAAAATTCATATTTAATTTTAGAGCCGTATTGTTATAGAGAGATTTACAATTTTAAATCAAAAGGAATATTTAATTATATTTCAAAAGAAAGCTTTTTGAATTCTTGGATTTTAGATTGTTTAAAAATTAATTCAAATCTTTCAACTGTAGGTACAGTTTCATATACTGCACTTATGAGCGCATATATGATGGGTTTTGAAAAAATAATTTTAATAGGTCAGGATTTAGCATATAAAGATGGTTATTGCTATTCTAAAGGCAGCCATTATGAAAATTTAAGATGTGTATTTAAAAAAGAGCTTAATAAATATGTAATTGAGCCTGATGATATGGAAAAGTTTGAAAATGCCATATCTAAGCTAAAAGATAGTAAGGAAACAATTGAAAAAAACGCAAAAGCATATTTGAATTATCTTAATAATAATATTGCAACAGTTAAAGCACAGGATGGTTCTTTGCTTCCTACACAGACAGGGTATGCAATTTTTGTTGATATATTTGCGCAATTGGCTAAAAGCTTAAAACAGGCTAATCCCCAATTGAAGCTGATTAACTCTTCAAAGGGAGGAGCGCAAATAGATAATTTTGAGAACATAGCTCTTGAAGAAGCAGTTGAAAATTTAAATTTTGTTAAAAAGAAGGAATTTGAAATAAAACCTCCTGTAATAGACAAGAAACATATTGAAAAAAATATTCAAATTATGAAAAATAATTTGAAAAGTTTCAGAGATTATATTTTACAAATTAAAAACAATATAGATGAATTATATAAAGAATTAAACCAAAATCTTGAGTTTAGCGAAAAAGTTTTAACTTTATTAAAAAAACAAAATGAAATTTTTAAAAAATTCCAATTTTTGCCTGATGATAAATATTTAAATATTATCACAAGAAGCGTTGAAGATAGGTTTATACTTTATTTTAATGAAAATTATCTTAAAAATCCAAAAATCTGTTTAAGCAAAAATATTTGTGCTTTAAGATTTGCAAAAGAAATGCTGGATATATTGGATGAAAGTATTCAAAAATTAGCAGATTGTGAGCTTTTCATCTTGCAATAGTTTGTCTGTATCTAATACTTGATATATTTCACCGTCTTTAACAAATTCAAGAGCACTTGTCTCTTCTTGTTTTTGGAGTTTATTTTGAATTAGTTCTTCAAAGTTTATATTTAAACTTTCACAAATTTCGTCAGCTAAAATTCCGATTTTAAATTCGTTTGAATTTAAGATTATAATTGTTGATTTTTCTTTTATATGAGTTTTTGAATTATTAAAAAATCGTCTTATATCTAATACTGTTATATATTCACCTTTAATATTTGCAAGTCCGTAGATAAAATCAGGAGTAGAAGGAACTTTTATAAATTTTGTGTTGTTTACTTTAAAAAATTCTTTTACGCTTGCCATGTTGATGTAATATTTTATGTTGTTAATTGAAAATGAAACTCCCATGTCATATAAGGGTGTATTCATTTGTACATCTTGGGCGATTTTATTTAAAAAGTTTTTTCTTTCTTGAAGAATTTTTTTCGACGCTTCATCATTTACTATGTATTTTTGAGTATTTTGGTCGTTTGTATATTTATCGGGGTTATTTTTTATATATTGTTCAATAATATCTATATTTAAAATATAAAAATCTTCCTCATTTTCCATAAATACCCCTTTGTAGAGGCTGTTTTTTGTCATATAAGGAATATTTTTTATTTTTGAAAGATTAATTTTTTTAACATCTTTAACATTATCGCAAATTAATGCTACGGTTGAATCTTGTGTTTTTAAAACAAGAATTTTTGCGTTTGTGTTGTATGTTATTCTTTCATTTTTTAATACTTCTCTTAAATCAATAACAGCAACAGGAGACTGTTCATATTCCATTATCCCTAAAATGCAAGATGGTAGTGCATAAGGATAATCCAGTTCCATGATTTTAATTATTTCAAGAACTTTTTTGGTTTCAATGGCATACACTTTTTTATCTATTTCAATAAGTGTATATATTTCTGTTTCTTCTTCTTTAATTTCTTGCAGAAGATTGTTTTGTTGGAGGGTTAAATTATTGTTTACCATCTTTTATTATCACCTTTTCATTCAGCGCTTCATTGTATACTTTTTGCGCTATTTTTTGTGCTTCATAAACATTATAGTTGCTATCAATCATACAATTTACTGCAGTAATTATTGCTTCAACATTATAATCGTTGTAGGATATTTTATTTAAAACTTCATATAGTGTGTTTAGTCTGTTTTTTAATTCTTTTTCGTCTTTAGTGAAAATAATCATTGCATATTCGTCTTCATAGTTTTTATGAATTTGCTCATTTTTATTAATGGATTTTATAATTTTTTCCGATATTTTAGAATTTATCAAGTCTAAATCTTGAATTGTAAGATTGTCTTTTAATTGTTGAAAGTTTACTATATCTACAATTACAAGGTATATATAGTTATTATTGTTTAGTGCATTTTCAATTTTATTGAAGAAATTTAGTTCTGATTTGTTAAGAGAATATTTTTTTTGTGAAGGTCTTTTGGTTAGTGCAAATTTATTTACATATCTTGCTTGGAAAAATTTTTCCAAAGTATTTTTTAGGGCTGATATACCTTCTTCATTTTGCCATTTGTTTTCTTCAAAAGAATAAAAAGCAATTTCCGCTGTTGTTTTGTTTAAATGGTTAAAACTGAACTCTATTTTAGAGTTAAATTCTGAAATATCAACAACTGTTTTTAAATTTGGGGCATAGGTTTTAAACATTGTATTATTTTTTGCTTTATATTTGTTTAAAATGCTGTTTTGAAAAATTGGGCTTAAAATAATATCTTTAACATCTAAGTATACTTTTTGCTCTTTTTTTTCAAATGAATGAACGGAAATTAATCCTAAGTCATAATTTAAAATAGGATATAAGATATTAAAAAGATTTTCCATTATTTCTTCATCATCTAAAGTAAAATCATGAAGTTTTTTTATGTTGTTAACAAGTTTATCTTTATCGATTTTTAAAATGTCTGTTTCTTCATTTTCTTCTTGCTCATTAATTTGAGAGGAATTTTCTTTTAGGGTTTGCGATTGCAAAAGTGATTTTTCTAAAATCGGAAGCTTATATTCCTCATTAACAGGGTGTTCATTTATTGCTTTTTGCGCCAGTTCAACAAGTGAATTAATGTTTTCGCTTTTTGTTAAGAAATATTCATTTATGTCATCTTGCAGATAATATCTGGCATGTTTGACATCTAAAATGCTGTATATAATTACCGGTATTTTTGAAATAAGAGGGTTTTCTTTGATTGATTTAACAAGTTGAAATCCTCCGACAAGAGGCATAATGGCGTCTGTTATTACTAAGTCGGGTGCGATATCAAAAATCATTTCATAGCCGATTTTAGCGCTTTTCGCGCTGTAAACTTCCCAATCATTTTTAGTTAGAATGGTTTTTAATAAATTTAATTGAGTAGTACTATCATCTATTATGATTACTTTTTTTGTCATAATTCAATTTATTGATTATAATTATTTATAATAAGATTATACATTTTTTTATATAAAGGTGGAATATGTCAAAAGAAGTAAATAATAATCTGAATAGCAAGGTTAATATCAATAGAGAGCTTACAAGAAAACAAATTTTTGACGGGGCAATGGTTTTTATTGCGCTCGGTGTTAATTTTTATTTTGTTAAGGTTTTAGGCTATGTTAGTTATGATTTGATAACTGTATCCATAGTAAGTTTAATAATTTTGTTTTTTGCATTTGAATATAGTAAAAATGCCGTTCAAAGACCTTTAAATAATATTGTGGCAGATGCTTTTGATGAAATGTTGTCTTCTGTTAGTTCAATTCAAGATAAAAATAATTTTCAAAAAGAAAATAACATATCTTCTAATGACAGAATTAAAAATGTGAAGGAATTGATTGAAAATCTTCAAAAATATTCTGATGAAATGGCTGAATTAACGGATAAAACAAGAGAAAAAACAGACCAATCAATCAGCTTTACAAATAATGAATATAGTGCAGTTAAGGCTAATATTGAAAAAATGTTTTCAATAAGACATAAAATTCAAACCATTGCGGAATTAATTCTGGAGTTGTCTGATTTTGTTCAATCAATTTCATCTACAATCGGGCTTGTTGAAGATATAGCAGAGCAAACAAATCTTTTAGCTTTAAATGCTGCAGTAGAAGCAGCCCGCGCAGGAGAACACGGTAAGGGTTTTGCCGTTGTTGCTTCTGAAATTAGGAAATTGGCTGATGAATCAAAACAAGCAACAACAAAAATTATTTCATTAATTAACGATATTCAACAAACGGCAAATTCAACCGTTTTGGCAACAGAAGAAGGTACAAAAGAAATTGAATCCGGTTTAGAATTGGCTCATACAATTTCAGAAAATATTGAGCAATTAATCAGCGCGATGAATGAAATTTCGAAAAATATGAATGAAATAATTGTTTCATCTTCTCAAATAAGCAATGATTCAAGAACAACAGATGGCTTTATTGAAGAGATTTCTCAATATGTTGAGCAAAGTCAAAAAATAACAAGCGAAAACGAACAGATGGTTTCAAAAATTCAAATAACTTCAAATAATTTAAAACAACAAGTTTTATAAAATAAAATTCTTCTCATGGGTAGAAAAGATGGAATTTCAAAAAGAGGAATTAGATGAGATATTAAATATTTTTCAGCAGGAATCCGCAGAGATTATTTCTTCTATGGATGGCAAGCTTTTAATGCTCGAAAAAAGCGGTTTTAATTATGATATTGCTATTCAATTATTCAGAGATGCCCATTCTTTGAAGGGTTCAGCCAGAATGTTGGGGTTTGAGGATATACAAAATGTTGCCCATAAAATTGAAGATGTAATAAGTTTAATTAAGGAAAATAAATTAAAGGTTCAAACAAACGTAACGGATGTTATTTCAGAGTGTTTGGATTTTATTTCCGATTTGATTAATAAAACCGTTGCGCAAAAAACCGAATATAAAAGTCCTGATATTCAAAAATATATTGAAAAACTTGAAAATATAGAAAAGCAAACAAAAATTCAAGAAGAAGATAAAATTATTACAGATGAAAATCCGACAAAAAATGAGTTAATTCAAAAGCTAAGCGGACTTGAAAATGATATTATAGAAATACTATATACTGTTTCACTAGCGAGAGCTCAAAAGAATTTTGATGAAGTTGTTAAAATTGAAAGCATGATTAATGACTTTATTACTTTATTAAACATTGATGATGAAAATTTAAGCTCTATTAAAAATTTAGCTCAAAATGTTTTAAATTCCATAGACAGATTTAGAAATTCTGACAATAAAGAGCTTTCTTTCATGGATGTAAATTCTGAAGTCATGAGTTTGATTGAGGAATTTTCAAAATTATTGGATAAAGAAAACATTAAAAGACAATCATATTATGACATCATTGATAAAAAATTAAATCATTCAGAAGCGGCAAAAGAAGATAATCCGAAGCCAATAATCGAAAAACCTGCAGAAGTTGTTGAATTAAAAGATGAAAAATTAAATGAGTTTATTCAAAAAATTCCATTATTGGAAATAAACGTAGAATTTATTCCTGATACAGTTGAAATTGTTGATGAATTAATATCTAAAGAAAAGAATAATACAGTTTCTGTAATTTATAAAAATATTAAAGAAATAATTGAGATTTTCAAAGAAAAAAATACGCCGCTTAGTCATGATGTTATATTGGGCTTTAAGGAAATCTCAGAATCATTAAAAGATTTGAACAATAATTCTTTAAATGAGATTTTAACTAAGTCTGATGTAATTAAAACCATGGTTAAATTTCAATATAAAAACCAAGGTAATAAAACAAAAAATCAACACGAACTATCTCAAAAAGATATTTTAAATACAATTACAAATACAGAAATTAAAACTCTCAGGGTTGACTCAATTAAGCTGGATAATTTAGTAGGGCAAATTGGCGAGCTTATTGTTTCAAAAATTAAGACAAATGAACAACTTTCTTTAGCAAAGAAAATTAATAATGATTTGGTTGAGTGGCAAAAGAACTTTATCAAGATGGGTTATTACATTAAGTATTTTGATAAAAAATATTTGTCAAATCCGATTGGCGAAGATACTTATGATTTCAGAAAAATAGTAGCATATAATAAGCAATTGTGTGCATTATCCGAGCAGCATAACGAAAAAATAACACATCTTATAAAAGAAATGTCTTATCTTTTCAGGCAAATTCAAGAAAGTGAAGCAAAATTAAATTCTACAACAACAGAGATTGAAGCAATGGTTAAAAACATGAGAATTTTGCCGTTATCTACAATTTTTCAGTTGTTTCCGAGAATGGTTCATAATATTGCAAGAGATAAACATAAAAAAATAGATTTAGTAATTGAAGGCGCTGATATTACGGCTGATAAGACGATTATTGAAGAAATTAAAATTCCCTTAATGCATATAATAAGAAATTCTATTGACCATGGGATAGAAGAAGTTGAAACAAGAAAAACATTGGGAAAAAACCCCGTAGGTAGAATTGAAATTAATGCAAGTTATAAAGATAACAAGGTTGTAATTGATGTAAAAGATGATGGCAGGGGTTTAAATATTGAAAAAATAAAAGAAAAAGCCCTTGAAAAGAAGCTTTTAACCATTGAGGAATTAAATGCAATTTCTGATGAAGAATTGACAAATTTAATATTTTACCCTGGATTTTCAACTGAAGATTTTGTAACAGAACTATCAGGACGAGGGCTGGGGCTTGATATTGTAAACAATAAAATAAGCCAGCTTCAAGGAAGAGTAGATATATTTTCTCAAATCAACAAAGGAACTGTTGTTAGAATTGTTTTACCTGCTACGGTTGCAACAAAAAAAGTGTTCATTATTGAAGAACAAAAACAATTATATGCAATTGAAACATCTGTAATAAGAACCATAACAAGAATAAATGCCGATGAAGTTTTTGAAAAAGATAACAACAATTATTATATTTACAACGGCTCTGCAATAGTTATATATACTCTTTCACAAATTTTAGGGCTGGAAAATCGCCCCCGTGAAACAATGAAATGTACTTTAATGATAATAGAAACGGAAAATACAATTTTTGGAATTATTGTTGAAAAATTGATTTCGGATCAGGAAATTGTACACAAAAAGCTTGCAGCTCCGTTGTATAAGGTTAAACATATCTCGGGAATTACAACTTTAGCCAACGGCGAAGCGTGTTTGATTTTAAATATAAGCGATATAATCACTACAATTACTTCAAAAAAAATAAGAAGCAGAATAGTGGTTAAAAATGAAATTGCAAGAGTACAGGATAATTTTAAATTTAAAGTTCTTGTTGTTGATGATTCAAGAACAACAAGAATGTTGCAAAAAAACATTTTATCAAATCAGGGTTATAATGTTTCAACTGCAACAAATCCGATAAATGCGCTGGATAAAATCAAGCAAACTAAATATGATTTGGTTATTTCTGATATTCAAATGCCCGAGATGAATGGTTTTGATTTTATTAAAGAATTAAGAAAAAATCAAAATTATGAAAAAACTCCCGTTATTGTTGTAAGTTCAGAGCCAAAGGAAAAGTATTCAAAAGAAATTGAAGATACGAGAATTAAAAAATATATTCAAAAAAATACATTTAGACAAGATGAATATATCCATGTCATAGAAAATATTCTACATTAAATCATTCGCCATAAGCCCGTCTACAAGAACAAATCTGCCAAGAGGAATAACATCGCAATATTGTTTTAAACTGTCAATGAAACAATTGTTTTCGCAAAAACCGCCTGAAATGCAAATTTTTGAAGGATTTTTGGCAAAATTGTAAGCATTAAAAGCGATTCCGTGGATAAATTTTGAAATGGCAATTTCAGGGTTTATTCCTTGCGCAATATCATCCATGATTTTTTCTAAGCCAAATATGCCACAGGTTACGGAGTATTTTTGAGGATTAAATTTTAAATCTTTTACATCAACATTATAAAATTTTAAAAGCATTTCGATTGTTGCACCTGTAGCAGAAGCACAAGAAGCATTCCAGTCCATGTCTTTGAATTTTTTATTTTGATATTGAACATATTTAATATCTCTTGAGCCTAAATCAAGCGCTATAAAATCATCTTCAAGATATTTTTTAGCGCCGTTTGCAAGAGCGACAACTTCATTTTCGTAGGTGTTTTTATCTTTTGGCAGGCTGTGACCTGTGCATTTATTGTATTTTAAATTGAGAGTTTTTAAATCTTTGGTTGGTATAACGCAATAGGTTTTTTCATTGTTTTCAACTTTTAGAATTTTTGTCCAGGTTGTTCCTGCGTCAATATAAGTTTTCATTTTTACCTCAATTTTAAAAATGCTTCTATTTTAGCTTTTGCGCTATTGGTTGGAATTGTATCTATATCTATATATAAGCCTTGATATTTGTTGGCAAGATATTTAGCAAGAGCTGTTTTAGAGCAAAAAGCCTGAGTAAAAAAGACAGTCGGAAGATTTTCATCAACATAGGTTTCTATTTCCCAGTCTCCGGGGTATCCTGCTTCAACTGCTCTAATCCATCCGAAAACTTCAGTGTTATTCGGAAAAAGATTTAAAATATCAAGGTCGTTAGGCGGAACTCCCCAAAAGCCAAAAGAAGGTTTTACTTCTTGAAGGTGAGAGTAGTCTTTTTGTTCATATATATTTTTGGTTATTATTTCAACTTTTTCTTTTAGAGGTAAATTGCTTTTTGAAATAGGTAATTCAATTTTAGATAAATCAGGGCATTTATCTTCAAAAACAGATTGAACAATATTAAAGCCTTCTTTTTTTAATATTTCAGATATAAAATATGCGCTATCGCATTTGTCTTTTCCTATGGGTGCAAGAATGGCGATTATTTTATCTTTTAAGTGAAAAGCGTTATTGCAGATATTTTTAATTATTGTGCAATAAGCGTCGGGAACAAATTTTAAATCAGGATATTTAAAGTCAATATCCAAATCTACCCATTTTGCATTCGGGTATTTTAATTTATATTCCTTAATTAAAGCCTTTTGGGGGTAACCCCAAAAGGCAATTATGTTTTTATTTATATTATCTGTTTGCGATAACTCTTGCAACGTGAACTCCTGAAGCACTTGCTTGCATTAAGCCTCTTGTAACTCCGGCACCATCTCCGATTGCAAAGAGATTTTTAACTCCAAGTGTTTCAAGTTCGTTTGAAATTAATACTCTTGCTGAATAGAATTTAACTTCTATACCGTATAAAAGAGTATACCTTGAAGCTACACCGGGGGCAATTTTATCAAGAGCATAAAGCATTTCAATTATGCTTAAAAGCTGTCTGTATGGTAAAACTAAGCTCAAATCCCCAGGAGTTGCACATTCGAGGGTCGGCTGAATTATTGATTCTTTAATTCTTTGAGGAGTAGAACGTCTGCCATCCAATAAATCTCCAAATCTTTGAACTAAAATGCCGCCTGATAACATATTGGCTAATGAAGCAATATGTTGACCGTATTTGATGGGCTCATGGAAAGGTTCTGTGAATTTTTTAGAAACCAATAGAGCAAAGTTTGTGTTAGGAGTTTTCTTATCTGCATAAGAATGTCCGTTAACAGTTGAAATACCGTTATAGTTTTCGTTAACAACTTCGCCGTTAGGATTCATACAGAATGTTCTGACTTCATCACCAAAAGTCGGCGCATGGTAGATTAATTTTGATTCATATAAACGAGATGTAATAGGTTCCATAACAGCAGCAGGCAATTCAACACGAACACCTACGTCAACTGCGTTATTAACCATTTCGATTTTGTGTTTAATGAATTGTTGACTTAACCAATCCGCTCCTTCGCGTCCGGGGGCAACTACAACATAATCAGCAAAATATTCACTGCCTTGGCGGGTTGTGAAGCCTTTAATAACACCATCTTTAATAATTAATTCTTCAACTTGTTCATTGTTTATGATGTCAATTCTATCCATTAGATAGTCTTGCATTGATTTCAATACCGCCAGTGATTTTTCTGTTCCCAAGTGGCGTACAGGTGAATGTACAAGTTTTAATTCAGCTAAAGTTGCAGCATGTTCAATGTCGGCAAAATCAGCCTTATTTGTACCAAAAACGGTTTGTGTTGCACCATGGTCAAGATAGATATTGTCGCAATATTCAATTAAATCTTCAACTTGATTGTATGGCATATAATCAACTAAGTGTCCTCCTACTTCAGGAGTTAGCGTTAATTTGCCGTCTGAAAATGCGCCTGCTCCGCCCCATCCGCATAAAAGACCGCAAGTTTTGCAGCTAAGGCATTTTTTTTGACCTTCTCTTATAGGACAAATTCTTTTTTCTATTTTTCTACCCTTTTCAATTAATAAAACTTTCCAATCGGGTTTTAATTTAGTGATTTCTAATGCAGTAAAAATTCCCGCAGGGCCACCCCCAACTATTGCAACATTGTACATCTTATTTCCTTTTATTTTACAGTGATAACTAAATTAACGGGAAAACATCCTATTTTATTTTACTACAAACAAACTAAATCTAAATATTTTTACTTGAATTTTTAACATTCGTTTAATATTATGGTTAATATAGATAAAAAGGTTTTCATTATGTACGGAATAAATGAATATAAAATAATGGATTATGTGCCTACGGTAATCGAGGCTTCAAGTAGAGGAGAACGCTCTTTTGATATTTTTTCAAGATTATTAAGAGAAAGAATTGTTTTTCTCGGTTCTGAAATTGATGATGATGTAGCTAATTCGATTGTAGCTCAATTATTGCTTTTGGATAGTGAAAATCCTGAAAAAGATATTATGCTTTATATTAATTCCCCCGGCGGCGTGATTACTGCGGGTATGGCAATTTATGACACCATGAAATTAATTAAAGCTCCGGTTTCAACAATTTGCCTTGGAGATGCCGCTTCAATGGGTGCATTTTTGCTATCAGGCGGTACAAAAGGAAAAAGATTGGCTTTGCCGAATGCAAGAATTATGATTCACCAACCTTTGGGCGGTGCAAAAGGTCAAGCAACCGATATTGAAATTGAAGCAAAAGAAATTTTAAGAATGAAAGCTATGTTAAATGGTCTTTTGGCTGAGCACACGGGTCAAAAGCTTGAGACAATCAAGAAAGACACAGAGCGTGATAATTTTATGTCCGCTCAAGAAGCTCTTGAATATGGTTTAATTGACAAAATTATTACAAAAGAAGGCTAATTCTACCCTTGAAAAACATGTTTTTTGGTGCTATACTATAGTGTCAATTTTGAAAGGTTGGATATGTCTTTAGTTACCCAATTAGCAAGACAAAGTTTAATAGCTCAAAAGAATAATTTGCAATTTCAAATGTTGCAAAATAATTCAATTCAAAGAGGTATGTTAAATAACCCTCTGTTTATGGGCAATCTTGAAATGGCAAATCGAGCAGAGTCATCACTTATGTCGGATAATCTCAATGCCTCCGTACAACTAATGGCACTTAATGCTGAGCTTAATGCTCTCAACAACACCAAATTAAACTACTTAGCTTAATTAAAACAAAATATTTTAAAAAAAGACCGATTTAACTAATCGGTCTTTTTATTTCTATAATAAATCATTGAAATTTTCTATTTTTTTCTGTTCTCCGCTATCAAGATTTTTTACGCTGTAAAATCCTTTTTCAATTTCGTCTTCGCCTAAAATAATGGCATAATTGGCGCATTTAGATGCTTTTTCCAGTTGTTTTGAGAATTTTCTTTTTTGCATATCAAATTCAACTTTTTTGTTGTTGCTTCTCAATTTTTGCGCAAGTTTTAGAGCTTCTTTTGTATTTGTTGAAACAATATAATAATCAAGTTTAGAAACCTCTTTTTTTTCAACAAGACTATACAATCTCTCAACCCCCATTGCAAAGCCAATAGCAGGAGTCGGAGTACCTCCAAGCATTTCAACTAATCCGTCATATCTTCCGCCGCCGCAAACAGCGCTTTGAGAGCCTAAAGCTGAAGATTTAATTTCAAAAACGGTTCTGTTGTAATAATCTAAACCTCTTACAAGAAGTTTATTTCTTTTGTATTTAATGTTTAATTCATCTAAATAACTAAGTAATGTGTCAAAATGCTCCTTGCATTCATCGCAAATATAGTCGTTAAAAATGACTTTTTTAACTTCTTCTTTTTCAAATATTTTTTGACAATTTTCATTTTTGCAATCCAGCATTCTTAATGGATTTTTTTCATAACGCATTTTGCAATCGTCGCACATGTCATTAAGATATGGTTTTAGAGCTTCTTTGATTGAATTTCTGTAATCGTTTTTACATTTTGGACAGCCCAGAGAATTAAGTTCAACTTCTAAATCACCCAAACCGATTGATTTTAAAAATTCAACAGCCGATAAAATAACTTCAGCATCAGCAGCCGGTTCATTTATTCCAAACATTTCAACACCAATTTGGTGAAATTGTCTTTGTCTTCCTGCTTGAGGGCGTTCATATCGAAACATCGGTCCAAAATACCAGAATTTTTGCGGCGGACTTTGGCGGTTTAAGTTGTGTTCAATAAATGCCCTTACTACTCCTGCAGTATTTTCAGGACGAAGCGTGATAGAAGATGAATTTTTATCAGCTCCGCCTATGCTAAAAGTATACATTTCTTTGTTAACAATATCGGTTGATTCTCCGACACCTCTTTGAAAAAGCTCGGTTGCTTCAAAAATCGGAGTTTTAATTTCACTGAAACCTGCATTTTGAAATACATTTTTAGCATTTTCCACAATCCATTGCCAAGTGGGGATTTCATCATTTAAAATATCTTTTGTTCCGCGTTGTGCTTTAATCATAGTTTTTCCTTTAAATTTCAATTTTTATTTTACTATAAAAATAATTTTGAAACTAAAAAGCCGATAAATCTTAAATGATTTAATCGGCTTTTGAAATATTTTTTTAAATTAAATTAGTCATCAAGTGCATCAACACCGGGAAGTACTTTACCTTCAATAAATTCAAGTGAAGCACCGCCGCCTGTTGAAACGTGTGTGAAATCTTCAGCTTTTGCAAATTTCTTAGCTGCAGAAACTGAATCACCGCCGCCTATAACAGAAGTTGCACCATTTTTGGTAGCTTCAACAATAGCAGCTAAAACTGCTTTTGTTCCGTTTGCAAATTTAGGGTTTTCAAAAGCACCAACAGGGCCGTTCATAAGAATTGTTTTAGATGATTTAATAACATCGGCGAATGCTTTTTGAGTGTTTGGACCTGCATCAACACCTTCAAAACCGTCCGGAATGTTTGTAACATCTACAACTTTGTTTTCGCCGTTTCCTGAAAAATCATTTGTAGCTAATACATCGGTTGCTAAAACAAGGTTAACTCCTTTAGCTTTGGCTTTAGCTTCAATAGCTTTAGCTGTTTCCAATTGGTCATCTTCGCAGATTGAATTTCCGATTTTACCGCCGTTTGCTTTTACAAATGTATAAGCCATACCGCCGCCGATGATTAAGTTGTCAACTTTTTCAATTAAGTTTTCTAATACACCAATTTTTGTAGAAACTTTAGCACCGCCAACAATAGCAGTAAATGGGTGTTGCGGGTTATTAAGAGCAGAACCTAAACATCTTAATTCTTTTTCCATTAATAAGCCTGAAACAGCAGGTTTTAAAACTCTAGCCAGTTTAGCTGTTGAAGTGTGTTTTCTGTGAGCTGCGCCGAATGCGTCGTTTACATAGAAATCGCCAAGTTTAGCTAATTCATTTGCAAAAGTCATATCATCATCTTTTGCTTCTTCGGCTTTATAAAATCTGATGTTTTCTAATAATGCAACTTGACCGTCTTTTAGGTTTTCAAGTTCTTTATCTGCGCCTTGACCAACTAAAGATTTAACAAATAATACATCTTGACCTAAAACTTTTGATAAATGTTTTGCAACAGGTTCAAGAGAAAACTCGGGTTTAACTTCTCCTTTTGGTCTTCCTAAGTGAGCCATTAAGATAACTTTAGCGCCTCTTTCTGTTAAATATTTAACAGTTGGGATAATTGCTTGTATTCTTGTATCATCTGATACGTTGTTGTTTTCATCTAAAGGTACGTTAATATCAACTCTTACAAGAGCTCTTTTCCCTTTGATGTCTCCTAAATCTTTAATAGATTTTTTCATATTAAAACTCCTTATTAAGTCGTACTTTATAAGGTCATTTTAAAATAAAGATAAAGATAGTTCAATAATAATTATTTTTTAAAGAAGTTTTTAATTGTTTCAAAAAAATCTAAAAATAAATTTTTAATTATGGTTAAAAAGTTTTGAGATTGAATTTCTTCTTCAATTTCATCTTCTTTTTCAAATGAATCTTCAGGATAATCTTTTACTGATGAAAAATCTATTTCTTCTTCCTCTTTTTTGCCGCGTTGAAAATATCCTGTATTTCCACCACCGCCATCGCAGGATTTATGGCTTGCTTGAATATTGGAGAGATTTCCTATGGGGTTAAAATCGAATGACATTTTTTTCTTCTTTCTGCTATAATTATAGCAGAAATTTGACTAATCTTCAACTATGAGAAGAAATGCCCTCTTTTTGAATTAAGGGTAATGTTATCAAACGAATATAGGGCTGCAGGTCTTTTTGAAACAGACTTTGTATATTCGTTTGTTTCAACAAGAATATTGGATGATAGCATTTTTTTTCTGAAATTTCTTTTATCGAGAGTTTTGTTTAAGATTAGCTCGTATGATTTTTGTAATTCTGTTAAAGTGAATTTTTTAGGAAGCAATTGAAATGCTATAGGGCATAATTCAAGGCGTTCACGAGTTCTTTTCAGAGAGTATTCAATAATTTCTTTGTGGTCAAAAGCTAAGGGCGGAAGATTTTCAACTTCATACCATTGAACATCTGCTACCCCTTCTGTAGCTTTAACGTCAAGCTTGATATCTTCAGCTCTTAAAAGCGCAAAATAAGCACAAGTTATTACACGTGCATTAGGATAACGAAGAGGATCGCCAAAAGTGTAAAGCTGCTCAAGATAGATATTTGAAACACTTGTTTTTTCTTTTAAAACACGCAGAGCCGCATCGTCAATATTTTCTGATAATCTGATAAATCCGCCGGGGATTGACCATTTTCCTCTAAAAGGTTCATTAGCACGTTTAACCAAAAGAACTTTTAATTTGTTATCGTTAATTGTCAAAATAACGACATCGACAGTGACTTCGTGTGTTTTTGTTTCCGCAAATGTTCTCATAAGCCTATAATATAATAAATATCGATTTATGGCAAGTTTTACACTTAATATTTATAATTAATCTATAATTCTGCCGTTGAATTGTTCAATCATTTCTTGGACTTTGTGGCTGTATTGCTTTTTTTCATTTTCAGACATTTGTTCTTCTTGCTTTGAGTCTTGCATTTGAGGTGTATTTATCGGGTTTTGTTGAGGTGTCTGATTTATTGGTCTTGAGGGTTGATTTTGGGCTTGAGGACGATTGAAAGACGGTTTTATTTCAATAATTTTTGTATTTTCATCAATTCTTGAAAATTCAATTTTGTAGTCAACTCCAAAAGCTTTTATCGCATTTTCAAGCTGAGGCATTTTAGAGCTTGATTTTGCTTGAACTAAGGTGTTTTCATTTAAAAAGCCAAGAGTAATTGTTTGATTTTCGATTTTTACCAGCTTGGCAACTCCTTTGTAGAATGCTCTAGCTGGCATTGAAGGTATAAGAGATATTATATCCATCCAAATTTGAGCACTGTCTTTTGATTGAATATTGTTAATTTGAGGTTTTTCAATCGGAGTTTCTTTTAAAGGTTGTACGCTTGGCGTGCTTTTTTGTTCTGTTTCGATTTGTTTATTTTCTGTTTTTTCAATCGGTTTTTCAATTGGTCTTTCAATTGGTCTTTCAATCGGAGCTTGCATATTAATAGCTGCAATTTTTGGATTAATCGCAGCAGGCTTGATGTTTTGATTTTGAATTGCACTCAAGTCAAGCCTTGAAGCGGCAATAACGGCAAGTTCCATCCATAAATACGGATTTGTGGAAACTTTTATTTCTTTGTAGTATTCAATTATTGTGTTTAAAATTTTGAATACTTTATCTTTATCAAAGTTGAGGGCGTTAATTTTTTCAATATCTTCATCAATCAAAGAGCTGAAATTTTTGATATTTTCGGGATTTGTGGAATTTAGAACCAAAATAACATTTCTTAAAAATTCGATGAAGTTTTCAGCCAGATTTCTTGGCTCATTTCCTTTTGAATAGATTTCATCAACGCAAATTATTGCCGCTTGCGTATCTTGGTTATAAATTTGGTTTAATAAATTTAATAAAATATCAAAGTTAACTTTACCCAAAAGTTCTTCAATTAAATCTTTTGTTATTTCTTCTTTTATACCTAAAATGCTGACTTGGTCCAATAGTGCAAGAGAATCTCTTAGCCCCCCTGAAACATTTTTGGCTATTGTATATAGCGCTTCTTGAGTTATTTTAATATTTTCAAGGTCTGAAATTTCCCTTAATCTTTTAACGATGTCTTCTATTGTAATTCTTCTTAAATCAAACCTTTGACATCTTGAAACAATTGTTTCAAGAACTTTGTGGGGTTCTGTTGTAGCCAAGATAAAAATAACATTTTTGGGCGGTTCTTCAAATGTTTTTAATAATGCATTAAATGCGTCATTTGAAAGCATGTGAACTTCGTCTATGATAAAAATTTTATATTTGCCATGGATGGGTGCATATTGAACTTGGTTAATCAGTTCTTTGGCATCTTGTATGCCTCTGTTTGAAGCGGCGTCAATTTCAATTACATCAAGCCCTTGAGCGTTTGTGATGTCAATACAGCTTGCGCACTTTTGACAAGGTTCTAATGTGGGTCCGTGCTCGCAATTAAGAGATTTGGCTAAAATTCTTGCGCTTGAGGTTTTTCCTGTTCCTCTTGGGCCGCAAAATAAATATGCATTTGCAATTCTGTTTAATTCAATTGCATTTGATAATGCCCTAACAAGGCTTTCCTGTCCTACGATATCTTTAAAAGATTGAGGACGATATTTTCTAAATAGAGGCAAGTAATTTTGTTCCATAAAATTTATTATAATATAAAAAACCATGCCCATGGTAGAATAAATAAAAAAGGTAAAAATGAAAATAAAAGACGCAAAATTTTTAATAAGTTCTCCGAATTTAAAGCTTTGTCCTGAAACTTCTTTGGCCGAGTTTGCTCTTTTGGGGCGCTCTAATGTCGGAAAATCAACATTTATTAACACTTTAGCCAATAGACAAAAACTTGCAAAAACTTCAAATACTCCGGGGAAAACAAGATTAATTAATCTTTTTGAGATACAAAGCGAAAAAATACCATTTATTTTGGCGGATTTACCTGGGTATGGTTATGCAAAAGTGTCTAAAAAAGAACAGGAAGCTTGGCAGAAAAATCTTGAAGAGTATCTTTTAAAAAGAAAAAATCTAATTTGTTCAATTCAATTTATTGACGCCCGTCATGAGGTCCAAAAAAATGATATTTTAATGCAGGAATGGCTTAAATATAATAAACTTCCATGCATTAATATTTTAACTAAATGCGATTACATTTCAAGAAATGAAATTGCTAAAAAGATTGCTATAATTGAAAAACAGTTTAATAATAAAACTCTTGCTTTTTCATCTAAAAATCGAATTTATTGCGATGAAGTTGTTTCTTGTTTGGTTGGTTTAATTGAGAATAATTAAATTTCTCTCATAAGTTTCATCAAGCGGCAATCTGTATGGAATAATTTCAAAATTGCTTTTAGGGTATTTTTTTTGAAACATTTTTATTTCGTCATCAGATAATTTTGCTTTATATATTAAAAATTTGCCGTTTTTTTTCAAATGTTTTTTAGATAAATCCCAAACGTCAATCATTTTTCCCACTGCTCTTGAAACAATTAAATCAACGTCTTGATTTGGCGCTTCTTCAATTCTTGAATATAAAATTTCAAGATTATTTAAGTTTAGTTTTTCTTTTATTTCTTTTATGAAGTTTATTTTTTTAATTCTTGAATCGTTTGCAATGATTTTTTTATCCATAAAGCAAATTGCCAGAATTACGCTCGGAAATCCGCCCCCGCAGCCGACATCAAGAATTTTTTTATGTTTTTTAAATTCGTCCCATTTGTAAATAGCCAAAGAATCAAAAACATGCTTTTCAAAAAGCACTTGGATATCGTTTTGGCTCATTAAGTTTGTATGGGAATTATATTGTTTAAATATTTCTTCCCATTGGTCTAATCTTTCAATTGTTTTATCATCAAGATTTAAATCAAGTTCTTTTAATAATATTTCTTTTTTACGATTTGCTATCATATTTTTCCATTATTAAATCAAAAGTCATTTCATCAAGACGCATTTTAATGTCTTCAATTCTAGAATTAATTCTTGCTACATTTTCGCTCTTGGGGTTGGCTTTGAGTACTTTTTTTGCGTTTAAAAAGCTTTCCAGTGCTTTTTTATCGTCTTCTTTATCGTAATAATATTCACCGGCTTCAAAATAAACAAGGGCAATTTTAAAATCATCATTTAATTTTGTGGCGGAATCAAGCGCTTGTTTGTAATATCCTATTGCAGAGTGTTCATCTATTCTTGAGTACAATTTAGCCAGCTCTTTTTGTGAAAAATACATGTTGTTAAGGTCATTATTTTCGCTGTCATATTGCAGCGCAAGTTTTAGAAATTCTGCCGCTTCACGATATTTTGATTCTTCAATATATATCAAGGCAAGATTTGTTAAAGATAAGCTATAGTATTTGTTTTCGCTTTTTTCCGAGCTTGTTGTGTAATTTTTTTGATAATATTTTATAGCATTTTCCCAATCTTGATTTTCATCATATATCAATCCGAGTTTAAAATATGCTCTGCATACTATTGATTTGTTTTTTCCCAAAACAAGCTTCAGGGCATTGTTATATGCTCTTATTGCGTTATCTATTTTTGAATCTGCCTCTTCTATTTCGCCATATTCAATAAAAGCGTTAGCTCTATAGCTTGTCGGATTGTTTTCGTTTGTTGCTATTTTTGTAAACTGAGTTTTTGCAAGTTCCGTTTTAAAAAGCCTTACGTTTGTTAATGCGATTTTAAATTGTAATTCACATTTTCTTGAATCTCTTGTTTCTATGGCATGTTCAAGAGCGTCAGAGTAATATTTTTGTGCAATACTGAAATCATTTAAAGCTTCATAGTTTTTTGCAATCAAGGAGAAAATCTCAATTTTAAATTCATTATCTGTATTTGTTTCTTTTGCTCTTAAAAGTTCTTCTATTGCTTCTTTATATTGATAATTTTTTGTATAATCACGAGATGAATTTATTAAATTTATTATAAAGTTATGCTCTTGTTCTTTTTTGAGCTCTTCTCTATGAGTTTGAATATTGGAAGTTTTAGAGAAAATATTATTTTCTTTAGATAGAAAATTTCTTCTTTCTTTAATTTTGTTTAACTTTTCGCTTAATTTTAATTTTTGTTTTTCTTTTTCATTTGCCCAAGGTGTTTGCGCTATTCCAAGATATGAAAATTGTTTTCCTGATGAAGAATTGATTTGCGGAATTAAAGCTTTGAATGATTCAATTTCTTTTCTTATGGATTCTCTTGAAAGTCTTAGAAGTCTGTCTTTGGGGCTTTTTGTTAATTCGTTTTCATAAATTGCTATTAAATTTTTATAGTTTGTTATTTTTTCTTGAATAGAAAAAGTTTTAACAATGTATTGTTTAAAATAATCTTTAACATACATTTCATCTCTAAAATGGCTTACAAGAAAATTTTTGGATAAATAATCAATGTAAGAAGTGTTTCCAAGTCTGTATTCTTTTAAAAAATCGATACTGACAGGATGAGATAAAATAGCTAATATTTTAAATAATCCTTGATATGCCAATGGTGCTAAAGAGACAAATTTGGATACCATGAACTCTTCAAATTCTATATTTTGGCTTTGATTTTTTCTTTCAAATTCAGAAATTAAATCTTTTATTGAAAAACCTGTGGTAGCGCAATATTTAACTCCCATTTTAAGGTAGAGTTCAAGTCCGTTTGTAATATTATAATATTTTTCTTTTAATTCTTCATCTAAAACATCACCTAAAACCGCAAGTCTTGATTTGAACTCTTCTTTGCTTATTGTGCTAATTTCAAGAGTTTTCATTTTTATTGGTTTAAAACGGAAAAGATTTTTGTCGTTATTTCTTGCAACAATAATTATTTTTACATTTTCATAACTTGCAAGGTGAGATAAAAAGTCAATTATTTCAATATTTTCGTTGACTTTTTCAAAATTTTCAACGGTGATTATACATTTAGAATTAATAGTTTTAAAGTAGTGGCTGACTTTTTCTTTAAAATCATCGGTCATGAATTTTTTAAGTGAAATTTTTTGTGCCAGTGAAAAATCTCTTAAAGCATCATAAAAATTTAATAAAAAATCATCTATAACGGTATTTTGAAAACAAAAATGCTGAAATATTAAATAATCTTTAGAAAGTTCTTTTGCTACTTTTTCAATTGTTTCGCTTTTGGCTGAGCCTTTTGGACCGCTCATGTAGAGTAGGTCAAAAGATGATGTGGCAAAATTTATTATTTCATTTATAATAGAATTATTAAATTGAAAAAAGCCTTGAGTCATAATACTATTTTAAAAATTTTTTATGGTGTTGGCAATAGGTTAAGTATTCGAACAATGTGTTGATAAAAATATTCGTATAACCTCAAAAGCCTTGCGGGATATGATTTTTACGGTTGTT
>CALVET010000059.1 GCA_944326675.1 Candidatus Gastranaerophilales bacterium | reverse complement strand
GCGTGAGCCGTGTGTAAAAAAGACAAGCGTTGAGCTTGGCTTTTTTACCTTACGATTGCGACGTAGGATATTGAGGCTGTTTGGCGACTTTAGCCAAACAGAGCCGAAATACCCACAGGAGCGATAGTGAGTTTTGCGAAATACCCACAGGCGGAAAAAAGCGTAAGCCAGTGCAATAATCATTGAGGCGTTGAGCCTTAATGATTGAGCAGTTGATGGCCGCCGTAGGATAATTGAGCAAACGAACGACAGCGCTAGCGATAGTGAGTCTTGCGAAATACCCACAGGCGGAAAAAAGCGCAAGCCAGTGCAAAAGCCCTTTTGAAGTTTGAATTGTGACACAAGCGTAATTTTTTGTTTCTTTGAGTGTTCAGGGTCTTAGCATTAAAATGTGCAGGGATTAAACAAAATAAAATCAAAAGCAACTGTGCTAAATTAAAATTATGTATAAAATCTTAAGTGCCATTATGTTAAGTTTACCCCTCAATCTTATATGGTCTTACTTCAAAGAAATCAGGATATCTTTCAATATAATCATCTAAATCTGTATCAAAAGCTTCAAAATCAAGACTTACACCTTCTTTTAGGGGGCTTATATAGATATTATTAGCATGCATTATAGCTTTTGTTAAAACATTTGCAACAGAATCAGAACCTCTTTGATATGGTGTTTCTTGTGCTATTAACCATTGAATTATGGCACATGAGCGTAAAACCTCTTCTGCTGTCGGATTTTCTATTGCTCTTAATTTGTTAAATTCTTTTTTTACTAAAGATAGATTTGAAATAGTGTATTTTTCAACTGAATCTTGATAAACTCCCAGTAATTCTTTTCCAATGCCATATCGAGAAATTACTCCGATTTTAGAAACGTTGGCTTCATTATATTCTTCATTTGATTTCGGGCAATACATTTCAAAAGTTCTTCCTATTAATTCAATTATCGCATTTTTTGTTTTGCTTTTTTCATTATATCTTTCTATATATTCGCTTCCTCTTTTGCCTTCTAATATTCCAAAACAGTGGTGCATTTTTCTTCTTATTCCAAAAGAGGCATCATAATTTATAAAACCTGATGCTGTTCTGTTAATGAATTCAACATTTCTTTCTATCTGATTTAAAATTGAATCAAAATCTACTTTTGAAGAAATGGCAATTGAAGTAAAATAGGTTAAAGTTTCTATTTGTTTTGCCCATTGCTCATCTTTTTTGTAATCTGTCATGTTGATAAAAAATTCATTACCTGAAAAAATTTGTTTTCCTTGTTGTCTAACTTTTTCTTTAATTCTTTCTGCTTTTTCTTCGCTGAATATTTCTATTAATATGCGTTTTTTTAATGAGTCTTTTTTATAATTCTCGGTTTTAGTGTTATTTTTAATGATTATAGAATCTGTATTTTTAACTGATGAGTCAGATTTAACGTTTTTATTATTTGTTGAATTGCAAAATTTAATAGGGCAAATTGTTAAATTCATTTTAAATTTCCAAAATAGTATGCAATTATTTAAAACAAGTCAAATTATTATTTTGCTTTTTTGTTAAAATTATCTTTGAGGGGTCTTTATGAATATAAAAATAAGAAAAATGGAAAAAGAAGACAGGTTAATAATTCTTTCTTTTATGGAGGAATTTTACAGTTCAAATGCCGTTTATACAAATGGAAGTAAAGAAATTTTTGAAAGAGATTTTGACAATTGTATTAATGATTTTCCGTATTTAGAAGGGTATGCTTTTTTATTTGATGAGAAAATTATAGGTTATGCAATGATTTCTAGAGGCTATTCGACAGAAATTGCAAAAGAATGTATCTGGATTGAAGATTTATATTTGAATTTTGAATATAGAAATAAAGGAATAATTAAAGAATTTTTTAAATTCATTGAAAAAAATAATACAGGTAAAGTTTTAAAACTTGAAGTTGAAAAAGAAAATATTCAGGCCGTGCGTGCTTATGAAAAATCAGGATTCATAAATTTACCATATAACGTAATGAAAAAAGAAATTTAATTTTTTAATTTTTCAACAGATAAATTTAAAAACTCTTGCGCTAAAGAATTTGGCAAAATTTCTTTTATTGCTTCATCTATACTAAACCATTTTGCACTATCTACTTCAGGAGTTAATTTAAAGTTTTCGTCTTTAACCTGCACAATAAAATTACAAATTAAGCTGTTGGATTTTGGATAGTATTTGCTTTTATTGTATTGATAATTTATAACTTCAAGATTAACCTCTTCTTTTATTTCTCTAATTAGAGCTTCTTCGAGTGTTTCTTTTTTGTTTACATAACCTGCAACCAAAATATTAAAATCCCTCTTATATTGCTTAATTAAAAGAATTTTTGAATAGTCTTTATTATAGATTACCATGCTTACTGCAACATTAAAAAAAGGAAAACGAAATTCCTCGCAATTTTCGCAATACGGAAAAGTTCCTTCACTAACAGAGCAATTAAAACATTCTTTTAATTCCAGTTTATTTCCGCATTTCCAGCAATATTTAATTTCATCTTTTGTATCCATATATTAAAAAATTAACACAAAATTATTTTATTGCTAATTCATAACTGATTTTTATTCTTTTAAATATTTCTTCTGTTTTGGTATTTTCATCAAGGCAAATTGTAAACCAGTGGTCTTTGTTCATGTGATAACCTAAGAAAAATTTTTTATTATCTACGAGCTCGTCTTTTTCAGATGGTGACATTCTTAAATCAATTACTTCTATTTTATTTTTGCCTTTGCCTTTTATTTTTTCTTCTATTATGGTCATTATGATAAGATACCATTTTTTATTGTCTTTTCTTCTTGCTATTGCGTTATCGGGAAATTTTTCCCATAAATATTCAAGGTTATCATTATATTCTGTTTTGATAAAATTTATTATTTCTTTAGCTTGATTTGTTTTAAAAATGTCATTTTCAAAACATTTTTCGTTTATTCTTTTTAAGATGGACTTGTATTCTTCTCTGATTTTTCCGACAAAAGCCCCCTTAGAGTCCGGTATTAAATGCAGAATATATAATTCATTTGATTGTTTATCAACCATTTTTGTATTTATTTTATTATTTTCGTCAATTAATATATCAAGTCTAAATTGACCATTTAAAACATCTGAAGAATAAAAGTATCCTTCAGATGTTTTTATAAAGCCAAAGTTTTTTAGCTTTATTTTGTCGGCTATTCTGTTTTTAAAAATATCTAGTTCCATTTATTTTATAAAATTTGTCATTTTTCCTGTTTCTGTTTTTGGATAAGGAATATTATTTTTCTTTCCTAAATCAATGCAATTTAAAATCCAAGCCATGTTATGGGCAATATTTCTCATTGTTTGCAGACCTTCTTCGTCAAAAGGAATATCTTGCGGTTTTCTTGAGTAAACCATGTTCCAATAGCTTGAAGAAATTATGGGCATTTGGTTAATTGTAAAATATTTTTCAATATCAGCCAAAGTCGAAGTTGTTCCTGCTCTTCTTGCTACAGCAACGGCGCTTGAGGGCTTATATTTAAAAGCAATACTTTTATTTGAACAAGAAGCACTATAAAAAGCTCTGTCTAAAAATGAAAGTAATCTTCCGCTGGCATGAGCGTAATAAACGGGGCTTGCAAAAATAAATCCGTCAGCTTCATTGGCTTTTTGAACAAAATTATTAACTTCGTCATCATTAAAAATACATTTTTTTAATTCGGCACATTTTCCGCAGCCTATGCAATCTCTAACAGGTTTTGGACCGATTTGAAAAATTTCATAATTAATATTATATGTTTTTAAACATTTACCTATTTCTTCTAAAGCCAGAAAAGTACTTCCTTTTAGGTTGCAGCTTCCATTTAACATTAATACTTTCATATTTTTCTCCTTTTGGTGGAATTATATAACTAAACTATTATTTAATTTTAATATATAATATAACTAAAATGGGAAAAGTAAAAATGAAATCAGCAAAAGAAATAAATCTAGAAACAAGAATTTTAGAAAAACTAAAAGACTACAAGGTTTGTCAGAAGCTTGCAAAATATCTTTTAGAAGACGAAGAATTGCAGGTTATGCAGGATTATGCTAATAATGTGTCCATTAAAAGACTTGGTTTTAATGACCATGGACCTGTTCACATGCGTCAAGTTGCAAATAATGCAATAAAAATGCTGAATATTCTTCATAAGAACAATATTAAAACTTCACTTGAAAGAGAAGAAGTAGGCACTTTTGAAGACAGTATGTGTGCCGTTGTAATGGCAGGTTTAATGCATGATTTAGGCATGATGATAGGAAGAAGCGCCCATGAAGAAATGTCCATTGTTTTAGCGCAGCCATTAATGGATAGAGCTCTTAAAGCAATTTTTCCTAATGACATTCAAAAGGTTACAATAATTAAATCTCTTGCTTTGGAGGCAATTGTAGGGCACATGTCATCCAAAAAAATCCATTCCATTGAAGCAGGGATAATTCTAATAGCAGATGGTTGTGATATGACAAAAGGAAGAGCAAGAATTCCTCTTGCAATAAATGCTGCGCCTAAAGTAGGCGATATTCATAAATATTCGGCTAATGCTATAAAAAGAGTTAGAATTCATCAAGGCGAAAAGAAGCCTATTAAAATTGAAGTGGAAATGTCAGGCGATGTCGGATTTTTCCAAATAGAAGAAGTGCTTTTAACAAAAGTAAATTCTTCTCCTGCAAAAGAATATGTGGAACTTTATGCGGGTGTATCGGGACAAGAATGTAAATGCTATTTGTAGAAGGATATGGCTCAGAAACAACTAACAGTCGGTAAACCTCTAAAACTAATTTTATGTTTTATGTTGCCTATATTTTTGGGGAATTTATTTCAACAATTCTATAATTTCGTTGATGCTCTTATTGTAGGAAGATTTTTGGGAATAAATGCCCTGGGGGCAGTTGGGGCGACTTCGCCTTTAATTTTTCTTGTAATCAGTTTTATTTTTGCATCAACACAAGGTTTTAGTGTTATAACCGCTCAAAAGTTCGGCGCACAAGAATATGAAGCAGTTAAAAAATCTTTAAGTGCTTCTTTGATTTTGTCTTTTCTTTTGACATTTGTTCTTACTTTATTTTCGGCGCCTTTTTCATATAAAATGCTCGCGCTTTTAAACACTCCTTTGGATATTATTAACCTTGCAAATGATTATTTGTATATTATGTTTATCGGTATTTTCGCAACGGTATTTTATAATGTTTCATCCAACGTCATAAGAGCCTTGGGAGATAGCAAAACACCTTTATATTTTTTGATTTTTTCTTCATTTTTAAATATCGCGCTTGATATAATTTTCATTGCTCAATTTAACATGGGTATAAAAGGTGCTGCTTGGGCAACGGTTATTTCTCAAGGGGTTTCCACAATATTATGTATTATTTTTATGTTTTATAAATTTCCTATTTTAAGATTGAAAAAAGAAGATTGGAAAGTAAGCTTTGAATTTTTATATGAACACTTAAGAGTCGGAATTCCCATGGGTTTTCAAATGTCTGTTTTAACAGTGGGGGTAATTGCTCTTCAATACGTTTTAAACGGTTTTGGTTCAATATCTGTTGCGGCTTTCACAACGGCAATGAGAGTAGATCAAATGTTTAGCCAGACTCTATTGGCAATAAGTGCTACTGTTGCAGTATTTACTGCACAAAATTACGGTGCCAACAAAATGTCCAGAATTAGAGAAGGTGCCAGAGCCAGTGTTTTATTGGCAGGTATAGTAAGCATTATTTCAATGATTATTATCGTTCTGTTTTCTGATGATATTGTAAGTTTGTTTATGTCAGAACCCAATCAAGAGGTCATTCATTTAGCAGAAATTTATCTTCATATAATAGTAATATTCTATTTCTTCTTGGGCGTTTTGTTGATTTACAGAAACATATTACAAGGTATGGGAAACGTTATGGCTCCTTTGGCTTCAGGCGCTGCAGAGCTAGTTGCAAGAACCCTTTGTGCTTTTATTTTGGGACATTATTTTAAATATTTGGGTATATGTTTTGCAACACCTTGTGCTTGGGTAGCGGCTGCAATAGTATTATATCTGGGGTATAAAATCAGTCTTGCAAAGAATTTAAAAAAATTAAAAAATAAACAAAAATTACAAAAAGACGGAGTTTAGGAGTTTAATTTTTAAATTAAAATGAAACAAATCGAAAAAAGAGCGTTCTTAGAGCTGCATATATCTATTCTTTTAGCAGGCTGCACAGGGCTTTTCGGAAGATTAATAACATTGAATGAAGGGCTTTTAACCTTTTGGCGTTTATTTTTTACTGTAGTATTTATCGCTTTTTATTTGTTTATTATTAAAAAATTAAAAAAGATTAATTTAAAAGATTTTATTAAAATTACTTCTACGGGTGCACTTTTGGGACTGCACTGGGTATTATTTTACGGAAGTATTAAATATTCAAACATTTCCGTGGGAATCGTTTGTTTATCTTTAATTAGCTTTTTTACAGCGCTTATTGACCCCTTGGTTAATAAGCACAGATATTTTAAACACGAATTTTTATTTAGTTTTATAACAATTATCGGAATTGCTTTGATTTTTAATTTTGACAGTAATTATCAAACAGGGATAATTATAGGTGTATTTTCGGCTTTAAGTGCTGCATTATTTACTATATTTAATAAAAAAGTGGCAAAATATAATTCAAATACCATGTTATTTTATGAAATGCTCGGAGGATTTATTTTTATAGGCTTAACTATGCCTTTTTATCTTCATTTTTTCCCCGTAGAGAGTGTTTTTCCGTTTGGCAAAAATTTATTTTATTTAATTATACTTGCCCTTTTTTGTACAGTGTTTTTATATTATTTTCAAATACGCGCATTGAAAAAATTATCAGCTTTCAGCGTTAATTTATCATATAATCTTGAGCCTATTTATACCATGATTTTAGCTATGATAATTTTTCAGGAAAATAAAGATTTATCCCTTTATTTTTATATGGGTTTTGGTTTGATTTTGTTATCCGTAATTTTTCAAAGCGTATATGTTTTTTTGCAAAAGCAAAAGCAAAAAGAGCTATAATTTAACAAAGACGCTTTTTGGCTGTTTACATACAGGACAAACAAAATCATCAGGTTCATTATTAATGTCACCTTCATATATATAACCGCAAACAGAACATTTATAACCTTGTTTTTGTTCTTTAGTTTCAATATAAGTCGGAGCATTTTTGGGGCTTATACCTTTTTTAACCGTATGATAATACGCATAGGTCATTGGAGTTTGTGTATTTAAGATATCTCCGTCTAAAATTTTTGCAATAAATACGGTGTGTGTGCTTGTTTCAATTTTGTCCGTAACTTCACAAATCATATATCCTATTGAATCTTTAATTACATCAACATTGTCTATTGTAATTTTTTCAATATTTTCAAATTTATTTATTTTTTTTTTTGTTTGAAAGCCGAATGTGGGTATTATATTGTCATTTACTTCGGTTGAAAGAATTGAAATCGCAAATTTTTTATTATTTTTTATACATTCATTTGTGTAGTTATTATGGTTTATTGATACGGCAAGGCTGTTTTGGGTAACTTGCATGACACTATTTACAATGCAGCCTGTTGATTTTTCTTGGTCTTTTGTTGTTGCAACATAAACTCCGTAAGATATATTTTTTAATATTTCGTTATTCATTTTTCCCTCATATTTATACAACACTTTTACATATTTTAACATTTTTCGCAATAAATTTTTATATGAGTTTTATAATTATGTATAATATTTATTGCATTACAACGTATGAAATTAAGATTAATAATATTATTTTTTGTATTAGTGATATTTGCTAAGGCTGAATTTTGTCTTGGTATTGTAGAAAATAAAAAAATTAATCTTAATGAAGCTATTAATATTACGCTTAGCGCAAACCCCAAAGTAAAAATACAAAAATTAAACACTCAAAGCAGTGTTAATGAAATAAAAATTGCAGACAGATTGCAAAATCCTTCTGTTGAATTTTTTCAAAACATAGGAAAAGCCGGAGAGGGAAATCCTCAACAAATTGGCGTTGATTATACTATTGAGATTTTAAAAAGGGGTAAAAGAAAGGAATTTGCAAAATCGGAGGCTCTTGCTGCTTTAGATGATGAAAAATATTACGAACAAGTTTTAACTCTAAATGTTAAAAAAGCATATATTGATTTATTGCTTAAAAAGGCAAATTACAGAGTTTTGAAAAATCAACAGGATTTGACCTTTGAACTGTATGAAACAGCAAAAAAACAATCAGAAAAAAACATTATTCCTCACACTGAGGTAATTCAAGCTAAAATAGCACTAAATCGTTCAATAATATATACAAATGTTGCTAAATCGGAAGTTATTAAAGCTCAAAATCGCCTTAATGCAACAATGAACACAAGTGAAATTAATTATGATACAAAAGAAGAAACTCTAAATGATGATTATGCTTCACTGAATACCCTTAATCCCCTGAATGATAAATTAAATTTTGAAAAAATAAAGAACTATGCCCTTGAAAACAGATATGATTTATTAAAAGCAAAACAAGAGATTGAAAGCGCAAAAAATAATTTAAAAGTGGTTAAAAGTAAGCTTATACCTGATTTTGAAATTAATGGCGGGTATGCATATCAAGGAAGAGGAACATCTGAGTCCGGACGTTTTATGTCAGGCGGTTATGTTGCTGTAGGATTAACAAATTTGCCTATATTATATCAATATCAGCCTGAAATTAAAAATGCAAAAATTGAAGTAGAAAAAGCGCAATTAAAATATGAAGATATAAAAGTTGATGTTATAAGAGATGTAACGGACGCCTGGGAAAAATATACAATAGCAAGGACAAACCTTAATTTTTACAATAAAGAACTTTTAAAAGATTCAAAGGAATTGTTGACCGAATCGAAAAAGAATTTAGATGATAAAAAAATAGATATCACTGCTTTTTTGGTTTCTAAAAAGATTTATCTTGAATCTATGTTATATTACCATGAAGCCTTGGCAGAATATTATGACAGTTACGCAGAGCTTTTAAAAGAAATGAATGCGCCTGATTGGAATATTGAAAATATTTAAAGTAAAACTTTGTTTACATTATAGCAATAATACTTTTTATGTGCTTTACTAAATATGTAGTGTTAGTTAGGTATATATGAGAATAAATTCGATTAATTCCAAGGCTTCTTTTGGGAAGGCTTTGACAACAAACCAACAAAAAGGTTTTACGAATGCTGTTAAAAAAGGTAAAGATGCATTAAATCTTAATGGAGGAATTTCCCTTTTAAAAATTGATGCTTCTGCGCTGCCTCGCGAAGATTATAAAGATACGGGCGTAGGTAAGTTATATAGTAGAGAAGCAGCTCAATTTTTGCGCACAATGAAAATATATACCGACATGAATGCTATAAAAGATTTTCCTCAAGGACCTATAACAAAGCAAAGAACGGGCTATTTTGGGGCGTATAACAGAGGTGCATTGTGTATAGGAGAAGATAAAATTAATCTTTTTGCTCTTACACAAGATAACTATGCAAATTTATTAAATGAGTTTGATATTGCGCCTTTTGTACGTTCTAACAGGGGCAATCCGAGTTTAATAAATTATGAAAATGAGCTAAGTTTGAGCGATATGAATGAAGCTCCAATATCAAAAGGTTCTTTACCTGATTATTTTTATAATATTCATAATTCTACAGATAAAAGAAGAGTTTTAAGAGAGTATAAAAGTAATCCTTATAGGCAAAAAGGACCATTGTATGTTGCATTTGAAAATTTTAAAAGATTAGATGAAAATCATCCTCTAAAACGTGAATATAGAGAATTCTACAGATCTAATCGAGCTGTTGATTATGATGATATGTATACAAGACTAGCAATTGCTCCTTTTATTAAAGAAGGTTCAATTTCATATTTAACAGGAGAAACGGGAGATTTCGGACAAGATGAAATCTGGGGCAGCGGTGCGGATTTCTTTAGAAATTTTGATGTTAATCCTGATAGTTTATCTGAAGAAGAAAGAAGAATATATTATCTTAAAAAAGATAAGTATGAAGTGATTAAAAAAGAATATAAAGATGAGATTGATTATTTTAAATTCAGGCAATTTATTGCGCATAAGCAATTAAAAGATTCAAAAGAAGCTTTAAATAAACAAGGCATAAAATTGTTCTCTGATTCTTTAATAGGTTTTTCTCATTGGGAGACTTTTGTCTATCCTGATGCCTTTATGAAAGGTGCAGGCGGACGCATGGGGCTTCCTGTTTTAAACTATTTTGAATTACAAAATCCAGAATCACCGGCTTGTAAATTATTAGAGCAAAAATTCAAATATAATCTTGATAATTATGACGGTGTGAGAATGGATGTGGGCTGGTCTTATATCAACGGCGTTTACCAAATTAACGGACAAGATAAATTTAAATGGATGGGCGACAGTATTACAAGAATGTTTGAAAAATGGGCAAAAGAAGTAAAAGGTAATGACTGGGATTTGAGAAATATTATCTACGAATTTGATAATGCAGGTGAATTAAAACCTTTTGTTATGGAAAACAAGGGAAAACCGGAAGAAACCCCGACTCGTCCGATACGTGAATTTGAAAATTTAGCAGGCATGGCTGTTTTAACAACAGAATATGAGCACAATGATGTTAACAGAAATGGTGCAGGCTGGATGAACAGTTATTTTTTGCAAAATAATGTTCATGCAAATCCTGATAAGTATATTTTAGGAACAAACAATCATGACGGCACACCTTTAAGAATTTTATCAAGTGCAAATGACGCTAAATATCAAAATACCAGAAACAAAAACGTAGGCGCTCTTATGAGGGTTTTTAACAATTACAATTCTTCTAATTTTACTGATATGAAAAAATTTATGAAAGCAAAATTTGCCGAGTTGTTCACAACGAAAAATCAGTTTTTATTCTTTATGGACGTATTTGGTAAAAACCAAAGAGTTGATTCCCATAATGGTAATGGTTGGGGTGAAAACGACTGGGGAACGGAAGATTTTAGAAAAAGATTAAGTAAAAACCCTGAAAGAGAATATCATCAAGCATTGCAGGATGGTTGGGGTTTTAATTTGGCGGATTCTCTCGCTTTAGCTATGGAAGCAAAAGATAATAATTCAAATGGTGAATTTTTAAGAAATGAAGATAATAAAAGAACATATAATGAACTAAGAGCCTACGGGGCCTATATTGCTGATAGCAGAGATAGTGTTTTAAGTGAAAAAGAAGCAAACGAAAAATATGGAAATATCGATTATATTCCCGATGAATATAAAAGAGATTACACCCAAGACAGGCTGCTAAAATAAATTAAAGCGTAAATTGATAATTTAGGTTTTTATATTTCACGCTGATTGGAAATTTTTCCATGTCTTCAAAGAAAAAGTAGAAGTATTGGCTTTTTCTTGGTGAAATAGTGGAAGAATATTTGATTGAATGTTTTGAAATTTGGTTTCCAATTTGCTCCATTTTAGAAAAAACCGATTTGTTTGATTGTTCTGATGAATTTTGCACCATAGATTGATTAAATTCATTATAATTTGAAGTCATGCCTGTCATGTTTGTTAATGTTGCGCCCATAGAGCTCATTGCAGCCATGGATGAAGCTTCTTGTGTTTGATAGATGTTTAAATAATTGCTTGTGGTAATGAATTGAAGTTCTCTATCAGGGTTGGATATGTTTAAATCTTCAACTTTAAAAATATATGGTGTTTCATAAGATAAATTTTCAACTTGAACATATAGTGCCAATATCTCAGGGACAGCTGTTCTTGTTATTCCTATTTTTATGTTGGCATTATCTGTTGTTTTTTTATAAACATTAAAAACAAATTCTTCATCTGTTTTAATTGTTTGAATGTTTTCCTGATTATAGTCATCGCCGACATACGAAAGTGTAGAGCAGCCGTTCAAACATAACAGAGAAAAAGTTAAAATTAAAAAAGTGAAAAATCGTTTTAAAGTTTTTATTTTAGCCATGGGTTAATAATACATCATTTTTTTAATTAAATCAAACGCTATATTACATACAAAAAAGCCGGTCCAAAATAAGACCGACTTTTTTATAACAAATTATTTTTATAATGATTTAGTGTAAATTTCTTTAACGGCTTCTTTTGTTGCCATTGTAGGAGCAATTTGCAACAATCCTTCTAAAGACGGAGTTGTGTATGTTAATTCAACTAATCTATCTATATCAGCTTCGCTAAATCCTTCGTCTTTTAATTTATTTGGAACACCAACTGATTTTAACCATTCATAAACCATATCAGAAGCTTCTTTTGCGCTTGTTGTTTCTTTGATTTCCGGCGCAATAGGTTCTAAAATATGAGCAAGTGTTTGTTTTTTTGCTTCCCAAATGTTTTCAATAACAGCAGGTAAAATCATAGCCAAGCCAAGTCCATGTGCTAATTCGTGTTTAACTGCTGATAGAGGATGTTCAAGTGCGTGTGTATAGTGTAATAAACCGTTATCAAAACAAACACCGCCCAACATAGCAGCATAAGCCAAGAAATATCTTGCTTCTAAATCATCAGGGTTAGCATTTGCTTTTGGAAGATATTTTGCAACCATGGTTGCAACTTCTCTTGCAAGACAAACAGTATAAGGAGAAGCAACTTTGCTTGTAGCTGCTTCAATAACATGGTTTAGGGCGTCAATTGAAACATATTTTGTTTGTTTTGGTGATAATTTTGTCATCAATTGAGGGTCATCAATTGCATAAGTAGGATAAATGCAATCATAAGCAATTGCCGGTTTATAATCTTTTTCAACTAATGTTGCAACAGCAAATCTGTTTGTTTCTGTTCCTGTACCATGGGTCAAGTTGATTGCTACAATAGGAGCAGCTTTTGTTGGCGTGAAAGTAAATTCATAAATATCATTTGCGTTTTTATCAGGGTATTCTAATAAAATTGCAACTGATTTACCGGCATCGGTCGGAGAACCTCCGCCTATTGCGATAACTGCTTTTGCGCCAAATTCTTTAGCCATTTTAGCTGCTTCGTTAATAGCTTCATTAGTGGGGTTTGGTGTTACTTTATCGTAGTTAATATAGCCGATAGAATTATCTTTCAAGGCTTTTTCAACGTAATCCCAAGCGCCTGTTGCTTTATATGCATTTCTACCTGACATAACTATAACTTTATCAATTCCTTTTGATTTTAAATCAGCTGCAATATCGTTTATTTTTTTGATTGCGCCAACTCCGAAATATACGCAAGTTCTTGTTCTGATTTCTTTAATTTCATTAATGTTAATGTCTTTTTCCCACATGATGAAAACTCCTTTCTGAAATATTATCACGCTTTTATTTTATCATGTTTTTTAAAAAAGAAGATAACTTTTCTTGTAAAAATCCAAGGTGGATTTTGCAAAAGCTTTATTTTAAAATACTTTTATGAAAGAAGTTTTAAGAAAATGCCAAGCCTGCCTTAAGATAAAAGACAGAAATGAAATGATTAAAATAACAAAATTGCCTAATGGTAATCTAAAAGTTAATCCGTCATCAAAAGAGCTCGGAAGAAGTGTTTATGTTTGTAAAAATCCTGATTGCGTTAAGGTTTTTATAAAAAAGAAAAAATTAAAAACAGCACTTAAATATTCAAACATGGATGAAATTTTAAAAACGGAAGAAATAATAAAAAGCCTGCTATAATAAGCAGGCTTTTTGAAAACTCATTTAAGAACTATTTTACTAATTCTTTGAATTTTTTACCAGCAGAAAATGCGGGAACTGTTTTAGCGGCAATTTTAATTTCTTTACCTGTTTGAGGGTTTCTGCCAACTCTTGCAGCTCTTTTTCTTGCTTCAAAAGTACCAAAGCCGACTAAAGTAACTTTTTTACCTTTAGCAACTGTTTTTTGAATAGTTTCAATAGTTGCGCCTAAGATTTCAGCTGTGTCTTTTTGAGACATTTTAGCACTTGCAGCAACTGCTTTTACTAATTCTTCTTTGTTCATATCTAACTCCTTTTTAATAACACCCCTCTATTATACATGTTTATTGAACTTTGGCAAGGGATTTAACAGTATAAATCAATAGAATTAGTTATTTTTGGTCCTAATTTGTGAAAAATTGATGTCTTTATAAAAATAATTCAGAATTTGTCTTGCGCTAAATCCTTTGTTTGCAAGGTTATTGGCGCCATATTGACTCATGCCTACACCATGGCCGTTTTTCTTAATTCCTTTGTCAAAGCCGTCAACAGAACGAATATAGGGAAGGTCATGATTCCAAACTGCGCCTGCTGAGTTTGTTTTGCCGCCTGATGAGGCGTGGTAATATGCGGGAATTATTTTATTATCGTATGTTAAAACTTCGCCTCTTGTGGATAAAACGGCATGGGTTGTTTGAGGGGTTTCGCTGCTTGCTCCGCCATAGGCTTGGTCTTGCGGGGTGTCTTTTAAATCATACCCGTGTGAGCCTCTTTTGTTAAGATTGGCTAATGCATAACTTCTTGCTGCAATTGCTTGAGCTCTGTGTGCTTCATAATTCCATTTTGAAGGCATTTCAGAAGGCACCACACCCATTAAATATTCTTCTAACGGCAAAGAATTAACTATTGTTAAAGCACCGTTAATATTGTAGATTATTATATCTCCTCTATACCATTTTTTCTTGGTGGCAAGAAAGCCTCTGCTTTGAGGATTTTGAATAAATAAAGCATTTGTTGAACAATCGTAATATCTTCCTTTGACTTTGACTGCAATAGAATCACCGTAGGCTTTTATTGAATAAGGAAAAAATGAACGGGATATAAAAAGTAATTTCCCTGTATGAGCATCCGAAAATGTTGCATTTTGAGAGCTGCCTATGTATGTTTTTTTAACACCTTCATTTAATCCTATCCTTATTGCAAATGCTTTTTGTGAATTAAAGAATAATAGGCATGATATAAAAAATAAACTTAATATTTTGGCTATATTCAGATTATATTTTTTCATGTTTATAACAATTGTTTTTATAAGTAGAATATTAGAAACTATCTTATTAATCAAGATTTTAGCACAGTATTGTAAACTTGTGTATATTGTCTTATATCGTGCATTATTCTAATGAAAATTAATGCCGAAAGAATTAAAATTTATAATGAATGGTGTTTTATGAAAAGAATTTATACAATAGATGACGCACAAGAATTAAAAGTTAAAGAATATATAAACAATTACATAAAGGAGCTTCAAAGACATTTTGATGTGTCCGATAAGCGTATGCGTGCAATATTATACAGCGTATATAAAGACAGCGTTCCTATAGGTTTTATGAAAAATTTGATTTATATGTTAAAATCCGAATATGAAAAATTAAAACTCAGAAGGAAATATTGATGAAAATTTTAGCATATCCAAACGGAATATTCGGTGCAACAACCTATCTTGTATATGATGAAAAGACTCTTGAAGGGCTAATTATTGACTGTACTTCATCAGTAGATGAAATTGAAAAAGAAATAAAAGAGAAAAATATTAAATTAAAGTATATTTTAATTACCCATGGGCATTTTGATCATGTTTATTGCGTTGCAAAAATGAAGGAAAAATTCCCCTCAGCGCTTGTTATGATGAATAAAAATGACATGCCGTTATTAAATCAGGTGTCTGTGCAGTGCTCTATGGCAGGTATTGATGAAATTAAAGTTCCTTGTATAGACGGTTTACTGGATGAAAATACAAAAAATTTAACCATAGGAGATAAAGAAATAAAAATTATCGAGACAAAAGGTCATTCTAAAGGCGGAGTGTGCTATTTGATTGATAATGTTTTATTTTCGGGTGATACATTATTTAAAAGTTCAATTGGAAGATGTGATCTTTTTGGGGGAGATTATAAGGAAATTGAAGACAGTATTAAAAATAAATTGTTTCTTCTTGATGAAAATATAACCGTTTACCCCGGACACGGCGATAAGACTACAATAGGATATGAAAAGAAATATAACCCTTATTTCGGGTCAAATTATTAGTTTTTTTTCAATGCAAAACCAAAGGTTGTAGAGTTGTTTTTTTGCGACTTTGCTATAACTTCCCATTTGTGTGCATTGATTAATTTTGAAGCTATGTTTAAATTTAAGCTCATTCCCAGTTGGTTAAAATCACAAAGATTTTTCTTATCTTCAAAAAGACTTTTTAATTTTTCCTGAGTCATATATATTGATTTATTTTTGGCTAAAAATTCGACATTATTTTTATCTTCTTTAATTCTTATTTCGATATCGGAATTTTCAAAACCGCAAAAAATAGCGCCGGATAAGATATTATAGATGATTTTTTGGGTTAGTTTTCTGTCTGCTTGAATTTTAATGTTTTTAGCGGCTTTTATGTTTATTTTTTGACCTTTGTCTTGTGCAAAATATTTTATTTTTTCGCAGCATTCATAAACTTCTTTTAATAAGTTTATTTTTTCAATATTAAATACGGGTTTTTCGTTTTCATATCTTGCCATGAAAATTGCATTCGAAATAACCTCTAATAAAAAATCGCTGGATTTAATTATTTCTTCAAGTATTTCTTTTTGAGAAGCATTAAGTTCTCCAAAGTGATTTTGGCAGAGCAATTTCAGGGTTTGGTTTTGCGCCAAAAGCGGAGTTTTTATGTCATGGGTTAATATGCAGGTATATTTATTTCTGAGATTTTTTAATTTTATCTCATATTTGTCTTTTATTTTTTTGAATTTTTGTTTTGTTTTTTTGAATAGTTTTTTTCGATAAAACATGCTCTATCTCCTAAAATAAACCCGTTCTTACAGCTTTTACGACTGCTTGGACTCTATCTTGGACGTTGAATTTTTCTAAAATATTTCCGACATGTGCTTTAATTGTGTTGATTGAAACTGCCATTTTAGCCGCAATTTCCGTATTGGTACAGCCTTCAATTAAATATTTCAGAACTTGTATTTCTCTTGAGGTTAGGTTTTTTATGAATTTTTTATTTTCCATGATATTTTCAGAATATATTGTTTCAGGCATGGGTAAATTTGAGAATGCTTTTTGCAAAGTTTTTAAATCAATGTAGAATTTATTTTCTACTGCCATTTGTATTGTTTTTTTGATGTCGGTGCTGCAATTTTTCAGAATAAAACCGTCTATACCGTAAGATAAAAAGGTCAACAGTCTTTCGTCATTAAAATTTGATGTGCTTATTATTATTTTGGTTAGCGGATATTCTTTTTTAAGGGTTTTAACCGCATTTGAGTTGTATTGATTTAAAAGTTCAATATCAATTAAAATGGCATCTGCTTCTTCTTTTTTCATGTGTTTAATGCAATCTTGAGGATTTGAAAATTCTGCTAAAATTTTAAATGAGCCGTCAATGGCAAAATATAGTCTTTGTGAAATTCTGGTCAGTAAATAATCATCAACCAAATATAGTGTAATAGGTTTCATGGTCAGCAGTAATTCCTATTTCCTCAACAAGGCTATGATATTAAACAACCGTATCTTTGTATATTACCCTTTTGGGCAATTTATTTAATGGCTTTATTCATTTCTTCTATGGTTTTTTTAATTTCGTCTTGATTATTCACCATAAAATAAAATTCAAGCTTTTTAAAGTATAATTCTTTTGCGTTAGGATATTCCTTTAGTCCGTTGTTTAAGGTTTTAATACCAAATTCTATTCCTTTTTCCTCAAATTGAATTTCTGATAAATCCAGATAATCAACTAAAGATTTCGGCTTATATTTTTTAAGCTCCTTCAGGTAAGAACTTGCTTGATTTTCATTACCTTGCAATTTATATAATTTATATAAATTATATTTATATATTATGCGATTTTTGTCAAGTTTTAATTTGCCTTTTAGATAATTAACGGTATTTTTTTCATCTTCGAGTTTAATATAGTTTTTCAACATATATTCATCTATTGTTTCTTTGTCTAAATTAAATTCACTCATAGAAAGTGCATCTTTTAGGTTAGTTAAGGATTGATTATACTTTTTTAAAATATAGTTTAATTTCGCAAGTTCTATGTAATATTGGGGGTTTTCATCTTTGTTTATTGCTTCAATTAAATAGTTTGTTGCTTCATCATATTGCGCATTCATTTTGCATATTAAAGCCAAAAGGTAATACATTTCGCTGTTTTTAGGATTTAGAGTTATTGCTTTTCTTATTAACGGCATTGCCTTTTCTGTTTCATTCAGTTCAATAAGAGAATATGTATAGCCAAAATATGCTTCATACATTTCATCGTTAACATTTATCAGCTGTTCAAAATATTTTTTCGCTGAGAGGAAATCCTTTTTTTCTAAATAATAATTTCCGATTAAAAGCAAAGTGTCTTTATTGTTTGGGTTTATTTTGTATGTATCAGATAAAAAATGCTCAATTTTGTCATTTTGATTTTTTATTTTGCATAATTCTATATATAATAGTCTTGTTTGTATATTTTTAGGATTTTCTTTTAGAAGACTGTCTGCAAGAGCTTGTGCTTTATCTAATTCGTTGTTTTTAATATAGAATTCCAAAAGAGTTGTATTTATATCTATATTTTCAAGATTTTTTTCTCTGTATTTTTCAAGATATTTTATTGCTGTATTAATATCCCCCTTAAAATATGATTCAAGGGCAAAAATATTATACATTTGCTGTGTCATTTCCGGAACTTCTTTTATTTCCAGTGTTTTTGCAAGATTTGTATCTAAATATTTATTGTTTAATATAATTGCTTGTGACATGTATTCTTTTGCTTTTTGCTTGTCATTTTTTATAAGGGCAATTTTTGCTTTTATAAAATATGCGCTTGGAGATTTTGAATTTATATTAAGCATTAAATCTGCATATTGTTCTGAGGCTTTCATGTTGCCTTGTTCAAAATACATGATTGCCATATCAAAATAATCTTCAATGTTTTGATTTTTGCTTAAATTAAATGTTATTTTTTCTATATTTTTATTATTTAGAGTTATATCGTACGCTTTTTTATAGTTTTCATTGATTAATGCGGAATATTTTTTTTCATTTGTTTGCTCAAGTGTTTTTGAAAAACAAAAATATCCGTCTTTATCGTTAGGGTTGTTGTTTATGTAGCTTATAAAATAATTTTTTGCAAAATCATAGTTTTTAAGCTGATATTCTTTAACTCCCGTTTGAATATCAAATAAAACGCTTGCTTTGTTGTAGCTTAAAAGTAAAACGGATATTATAAATAATATTTTTTTCATAATATTTCATCTATGATTTTTTTTATTTGTTCAAAAACCTCTTCAATAGAAAGGTTTGCGTCAATAACTTTAATTCTTTTCGGGTATTTTTTTGCAAGTTCCAAGTATCCGAAACGTACTTTTTTGTGAAATTCAAGCCCTTCTTTTTCCAGTCTGTCTTTTTTTTTTCCTACTCTTTTTTGAGCAATTTCGCTATCCACGTCAAAAACAAAAGTTAAATCAGGCTTATAGCCTTTTGTGGCAATGTTATTTAATAAATCAATTTGTTCAATATTTTGTCCTCTTGCATAACCTTGATATGCAACGGTTGAATCAATGTGTCTGTCGCAAAGAACAATTTTATTTTTTTTGACAGACTCTAAAACAACTGTTTCGATGTGTTGCGCTCTGTCGGCTAAATATAAAAACATTTCGCAAACGTCTGAAACGTGTCCGTTGTAATGTAGTAAAATTTCTCTTAATTTTTTACCTATATCAGAACCGCCGGGTTCCAAAGTTACAACGGTTTCAATATTTTTTGAATTTAAGTATTCATTTAAAAGTTGAATTTGCGTTGTTTTACCGCAGCCATCAGCACCTTCAAAGGTTATAAAAAGTCCTTTTTTATTGTTCATAATCTTTTTTAAAATCTCCTCTTATAAAAAATTATATTACATTTTATGAAATTTTTGAAATATATTTTACCTTTTTAAAATTATATTTTATAATATTTACCATAGATTAATTTGGTTGATTAAAAGGGGAGAGATTCGTGCAAGAATCGTTATTTAATACAGTACAAAAGTTGCAAACCGAGAAGAAAATAAACGTTGAAGAATTAGAGGTATTATTAAATAGCGATATAGAAGAAGTTGTTACACTTTGTAAAAAGGCTTGCCTGAAACCCAAAACAGACGAGATGGGAAATGCATATTTTACAAAAAAAGATGTGGATATGCTTAAAAAAATGAAAGAATTATATTCTCAAGCCCAAGATATTCAATCAAAAGAACAAGTTTCAAAAAGTACTATCGAAGAAGCAAATAAACCTGATGTAAGTCTTAATATGAATAAAAAAATTAATTTTTTACAAAAGGCTAAAAACAGAATTAAAAACGATACAACGCTTGCTCCTGCAGCTGCTCATCCTGTGTTTCAAATTTCAGAAAAATTAAATGCTTTGGAAAATAATTTAATTAACAAGATGAGCGAGATTTTAAGCGAAAAAATGGATGGTTTTGATGAAATCATCGTTGAATTAATTCGTGCTAAGACCGAAAATGAAAATTTAAGACAACAAGTAAACACTCTAAATAAGCAGGTTTTTATTTTAAAGAAAGAACTTGCTTCATTCAGCCCCCTTCCTTTTGGGCTTTATGCCAAAAAAGACACGGATGATATGTAATTTTAACTATGAGTAATGCTTTAATTAGTTTTTACCATAATTTAGAAGAACCTATTGTAATATATGATAAAAAATCAGAGATTTTATATCATAATATTTCTTTTCGTAAAATTTTTGCTGAGTTTAATAATTCAAAAGGTTGGGATTGCTTATCTAAGCTGAATTATAAATTTTCTTATCAAATGTGTTTTTTAAAATCTGAAGATTTAAGGACATATAACCCTATTATTTACGCAATTGATAATGACTGTAATTTAACAACTTTTGCAACGTATCAAAAAGATGAAAATAAATTTTATCATTTTATGATAAAAGCTTTTAGCGTTAAAAAAAGATATAGAATTGTGTATTTTTATGATATTACCAATGAATTGCAAAGCGAAAAATTAAAAGAAGAAAATGAAAGATTAAGAATACAAAATATAGAGTTTGCTTCAACCAATTCTAAAGCACAAAATCAGGCTGTTAAGATGGCTCTTTTAAACAGGATTTCAATCAGTATTAAAAATGAGCTTGATATTAAAACTTTGATTGAAAAATCCTTAAAAGAGTTAAGCATTGTTTTTGGCGCAAGTAAAAGTTATTTTGCGCAATATAATAAAGATTGTTTTGAAATTAAATATACCTATCCTGAAGTTTATGCTCCGCAGATAAATGAAAAAGTTATTTATTCAAAAAATATTATAGATGATCTGCATATAGGTAAAAATTGTATTCAAACTTGTATCAAAGAACACGATGGAGCCTCAATTCCATTGTTAAATTCAACTACAAGAATTATTATGCCGATTTTAAAAAATTCACAGCTTTATGGGATTGCTGTTATTTTTACTCCCAAAAAAGAAATAGGTGAAATTGAACGTGAGCTTTTGGTTGGTATTTCAATGGTTGTGTCTTCATCGTTAATTCAAGCAAGTTTGTTTCATCAAATTTCGCAAAAAAAAGAGGAATTGGAAGCTGCAATTAAAGAATTAAAAGAAACTCAATTGCAATTGATAAATTCCGAGAAAATGGCAAGCTTGGGACAATTGATTGCTTCTGTTGCCCATGAAATTAATACGCCTTTAGGGGCAATTAATGCTAATAATGAAATGATGGAAAAAGTTTTTAATAATTTTGATATAAGCACGCTTGATATTTTAAAGGAAATAAACAGCGTAGATAGAGAAGCTATTAAAAGAATAACAAATATTGTCCAATCTTTGAAACGTTTTGTAAGGCTTGATGAAATGGTGCAGCAGGAGGCAAATATTAATGAGGAATTGGATTTAACTCTTGTTTTAATTCATCATAGAATAAAAAATGGTTTTGAAATTGTAAAAGAATACGGAAATATTCCTCTTGTCGGGTGCTATCCTAATATGTTAAATCAGGTATTTTTAAATATTTTAATGAATGCGGTTCATTCAATTGAGGAAATTAAAAAACAAAATAGTGATTACATTGGAAAAATTAAACTTAAAACCGAAATTAAGGACGATTTTTTATCTGTTAGCATTTTAGATAACGGAATCGGAATAGATAAAAATTTAAAAGATAAAATTTTTCAAGCAGGTTTTACCACAAAGAAAAAGGGACAAGGAACAGGATTGGGACTTGCTATTTGTAAGAAAATTATTGAAGAACATAAAGGAAATATTTCGTTTAATTGCTTCGATAAGCCTTTGGAAGGGGTTTATAGGACTGAATTTAATATAGAAATACCATTATTTTAAAAAATGCTTGCATGGATTAATTTATTTGCTATTATGGATATACTGGTTGGTCTATCATAGTATAATTAAGCCCTGGTAGCTCAGCTGGATAGAGCAACTGCCTTCTAAGCAGTAGGTCATGCGTTCGAATCGCATCCAGGGTAGACTTAAAAAAGACTCTCATTTAGAGAGTCTTTTTTGCGTTTAAGTCAACTCTGAAGTATTCTCAGCATCCCCCTACAATGCTTTAGTCTTTTTTATTCGGGTTATGAGTGGGCTAGGGGTCCCTGTTCGAATCGCATCCAGGGTAAATTAAAAAAAGGATAAGTTTTTCTTATCCTTTTTTTAATACTTTTTGATGCGATGAGAACGCAGCGTTCGAGCGGATTTTGACTAGCATGTAACGAAGCGCAAGCTAAGTGAATGCGCCTGTTTGAGTAATTTTACGAAGCGCTAAGGCGAAGCCTGAAAAGTGGAATACTAAAATTAATTAAACAACTAATGCTTTTAAGTAATTGTTCACTTTTCTTTGCTCCTGTGGAATTTGCGCAATAACGCAAATTCTTACGTCGCCTATCAATTGTTCAATCATTAAGGCTCAACGCCTTAATGATTTTCACTCTGGCTTACGCTTT
>CALVET010000058.1 GCA_944326675.1 Candidatus Gastranaerophilales bacterium | reverse complement strand
AAACCTTTTGAAGTTTGAGCTTAGTCCGACTGGACTTAGCGAAAACAAAAAAGGCAAAAGTGTGTGAAGTGCGAATGCGGGAGCGTTGAGCTCGTGCCGAGTGCGGATACCGTACCATAAACGCAATAAAAAAAGACTTCCGAAGAAGTCTTTTTATGGTGGGCGTTGAGAGGCTCGAACTCCCGACATCCTCCTTGTAAGGGAGGCGCTCTACCAACTGAGCTAAACGCCCTTTCGTAATTATTATATTAATATATCAATAATAATTGTCAAGCATTTTTTATGCTTTAATTGTTTCTTGATATTTAAATTGCATGTTATATAAGCTTTTATATTTTCCATCAGGAATATTTAAAAGTTCTTCGTGTGTTCCTGCTTCAACTATAGAGCCATTATCCACAACCAAAATTTTATCTGCGTTAAATATAGTAGATAATCTGTGTGCTATAACAAAAACCGTTCTATCTTTCATTAAGTTGTCTAGTGCTTTTTGGACAATTTTTTCTGATTTATTGTCCAGTGCTGAGGTTGCTTCATCCAATACAACTACAGGAGCATTTTTTATCATTGCTCTTGCAATTGCAACTCTTTGGCGCTGTCCGCCTGATAGCGAGGTTCCGTTTTCGCCGATTACGCTGTCGAGCCCATGCTCAAGTGTTGCAATAAATTCATCAAGATGTGAAGCCTTGATTACAAAGTCAATTTCTTCAGGCGTTGCATCTTTTTTACCAAGAAGAATATTATCTCTAATTGTGCCGGAGAACAAGAAGTTATCCTGAAAAACTTCTGAAATCGAGTTTCTTAAAGAAGATAGTTTAAAATCTCTTATATCGATTCCGTCAAAAAGAATATTTCCTTTTGTAACATCGTAAAATCTTGGTAACAGGTTTACAATTGTAGATTTGCCGCCGCCTGAATTACCTACTATCGCAATTGTTTCACCGTGGTTAGCTTTAAATGAAATATTGTGTAAAACTTCCTTTTCGTCGTCATACGAAAAAGAAACATTTCTAAATTCAATTACGGAAGGGGCACTATTAAGCTCTTTTTGACCTTTATCTTCAATTCTTGATTGAAAATCAAATAATTCAAAAACCCTGCTTATTGCAACAAATATGCCTTGGATATTTGTCAAGTCTTGCCCTAGTGTTTTGATGGGTTTATATAAAAGCAATAATGAAGTAATAAAACTTGCGAAACTTCCTGTGGTCAATCTGCCGTTAATAATTAATTGATTTCCGACTAACATTACAAATGCTATGCCGATACTTGCTATGATATACATAATCGGAGATAGCCATCCTGTTCTTTTTGTTAAAGACATTTGAAGTGTAAATGTTTCTCTGATTAAAGATTTAACTCTTTTATATTCGTCATCTTGCAAATTATATCCTGAAATAACTTTGTTGCCTTTGTATGTTTCATTAAAGGCGGTTGTAATATTCCCGCCAACAACCGTACCTTTGTTTGAAACTTCTTTTATTTTTTTTCTTAAAAAAGTCATTGGTAAAAAAGCACAAACAAGAACGATAACGCCGACTACTGCCAATTCCCAAGAATTATATAATAAAACAAAAACCAACCCTAGCGCACTTGTGAATGATGTAATCAGCGTTTTAATGCTGTTGATAAGTTGTTTGCTTGTAGTATCGGGGTTGGATAAAAATCTTGAAATAACAAGGCCTGAAGAATTTTCATCATAAAATTTTGAATCCAAGAAAACCAGTTTTTTAAATAAATCAACTTTAATTGAATTAGCAATTGTAATGCTTATCCAATCTGATAGATATGTATTTAAATATCTTAAAATACCTTGTGCGCCTGCAAAAGCAACAATCCCCGGAGGAATAATAACAGATAAAATATCTCTTGTTAAAGTGTAGCCAAAATATGTTAAAGTATCACCGTTAACTACAACGTCAATATAAGGTTTTAAAACAAATGCGGTAGCACCATCTAAAAGCCCTAAGGGAACTGCTAAAATAAAAGTCAGAATAATTCTAAACATTAAAGGTTTAATATATGGAAACATTCTGTTTAACAGATATTTATAGTTAAATGCGTTTGTTGTTTGAATTTCATTTAATTTCATTTATAAACTTCCAAAATAATACTACTTTAAATATTATTGCATAAATATTTAATTTTGCTTTATGAGCTTTACATTTTGTGATATTACATAATGTATGAAAATATTTGTTTATAAAATAATTACAAAATTAAAAGAAGAAATTAAAAATCCTCAAGGCGAAGTAGTTGAAAATATTGTTAAAAGGCTTTCTGTTTCATCAAATTTAAAAGTGAATACAGGTAAATTTTATGAAATAAAAATTTCCGATGAAAGCAGAATTGAAGCTGATAAAAAAATTGAAAAAATTTCAAAAGAAATTTTAATTAACCCTTTAATTGAGACTTTTGAGATAATAAACGTTGAGGAATTATAATGAAAGCCTGTGTAATTAATTTTTTGGGGTCAAATTGCGTAATTGAAACTAAAGATTCACTTTTAAAAGCTGGTTTTAGTGTTGATATTATCAATCAAAACGAAACAAATTTAGCCGATTATAGCTTAATTGTTCTTCCCGGAGGGTTTAGTTATGGGGATTATGTTTCTTGCGGAAGAATTGCAAAGTTTAGTCCTGTAATTGGCGCTATAAAAGAAAAAATAAAACAAAAAAACTCTATTATTTTAGGAATTTGCAACGGTTTTCAGATACTTTGCGAAGCAAATATTTTATATGGTGCGTTATTAGAAAATGAAAATCAAAAGTTTATATCAAAAGATGTTGATTTGATTTTTAAAGACAAGACTTTTAAGCTTCCGATTGCTCATCATCAAGGCAGATACTATATTGATGACATCAATAAAATAAAAGATTATGAATTAATAAAATATAAAAATAATCCAAACGGCTCTTATTATGATATAGCAGGACTTTATGATAAGAAAAATAAAGTTTTGGGTTTAATGCCTCATCCTGAAAGAAATTATATTACGCCTTTTAAAGAGGAAGGTGGTAAAATTATTTTTGATTTTATAAAAGAAGAATTAAGATGAAATTATATCAAAGACTAAACATAAGTGATTTTTTATATCAAAAAATTGTTGAAAAATTAAAAAGAGAACCTAATGATTTTGAGACATACCTTTTTTCTGCAATGCATTCAGAACATTGCGGTTATATGCATTCAAAAAAATACATAAATGATTTTTATAAGGAAAATAATTATGAAAATGAAAACTCAGGCTGTATCAGAATAAAAGATTATTGCATATTTTTTAAAATGGAATCTCATAATCACCCCTGTGCAATAGAACCTTATCAAGGTTCAATGACAGGAATAGGCGGAATTGTTAGAGATGTTTTATCTCTCGGAGCTAAACCGATTGCACTATCTAACTCGTTAAAATTTGGTTCATTAGATAAATTAAAAACAAAATACTATATTGATGAAATAACAAGAGGAATATCTGATTATGGAAATTCAATCGGGGTTCCTACAATAACAGGTGAAACAATTTTTGATAAAAGATTTAATAATCTTCCTATTGTTAATGTTTTGACTCTTGGAATAATTAAAGAAGAAGATATTAAACTCTCAAGCGCAAAAGAAGATAATTTAATCGTTCTTTTAGGCTCTAAAACAGGGGTGGACGGTTTAAACGGAGCAAGTTTTGCGTCAGGCGTTTTGGATGAAAATGCATCAAGACAAAGTGTGCAAATTGGTGATCCTTATACTAAAAAAAGATTAATTGATGCAGTTCTTGAAATAAATAAATTAAAAGAAATAACAGCTTGTCAAGATTTAGGGGCAAGCGGAATTTTATCATCAACTTCAGAAATGGCATATAAAGGCAATTGCACAGTTGAATTGTATTTAGAAAAAGTTCATACACAAATTGACTCAATTAAGCCTGAGGAAATTATGCTTTCTGAAAGTCAGGAGAGAATGGCTTTTACAATTGAAAATAATGTTAAAGCAATAGAAAAATTTGACAAAATTGCAAAAAAATATGAACTTGATTATTCAGTTATAGGTAAAACTCAAAAAGGGCATGATTATAAAGTCTATTATAATAATAAGCTTTTATGCAGTCTTGATGTAAGGGTTTTGTGTGAACCTTATTTATTTGATTTAGAAAAAAAAGAAATAAAAACCCCTCAATTGTTCACTAAAAAAAGCAGCCTGGAGAAGTTTTTATCCATGATTAATGATGATAATTTTTCATCAAAAGAATTTATTTATTCTCAATTTGATCAAGAAGTGCAGGGAAGAACTTCTTTTTCTCAAAAAGAAAATTCAATCGGCATTTTATATTTAAAAGAAACAGAGTCTTTTATTGGTTTATTAAATCAAACAACTTTTGATATAAATCCTAAAAAGGCTGTGTATAACGCTTTTATGTCTTCATATAGAAAACTTGTTTCTTTTGGGTTTGAATTAAAAGGAATAACAAACTGTCTTAATTTTGCAAACCCTGAAAATCTTTCTGTTCAAAGTGATTTTAGAATAGCTGTTGATGAATTAAAAAGGCTTTCTTTTTTATACAAAGTTCCCGTTGTATCAGGAAATGTATCTTTTTATAATGAAATAAAAGATGAAAAAATCCCCCCAGCTGTTACTTTGGGCTGTGTTGGGGTGTGTGAAAATAAAAATAGAATAATAAAATCAAAAATAAATAAAAATGATAAAATATATATTTTAAAAAATCATGATGAAATTAAATCAAAAGAAATAATATTTAATTTATTGGAAAATAAAAAAGTTAAAAAAGTTATTTCAATTGGGCAATTCGGGCTAATAGGAAGCTTATTAAAAGAAACATTATTCTATAACTTAGGTTTTAAAATAAGCTATAAAAATTATTTTGAACCCTATCAAAAAGATTATATTTTAATAACTGCTAATGAAATAGAAAACGCGATTTTAATCGGAGAAATTGTTGATGATAAAATAATTTTTGATAATAATACATTTGAAAAAGAAAAAATAAAAAATATTTATTTTAATAAACTAACCGAAAAGATGAAATAATGTGCGGAATTGTAGGCTATATTTCAAAAAGTAATAATAATGTAATAAAAAAAACAATTGCTTCTTTATTAAAACTTCAACACAGAGGTCAAGATGGAGCAGGTATTTGCTTTCTAAAAGATAATGAGCTTAAAGTCATTAAAAACAAAGGCTATATAAAAGAAGCCTTGGCTGATATTAATTATAAATCATCTCTTGCAATAGCTCATACCAGATATTCAACCATGGGCGATTTAAAAAAAGAAAATTTTCAGCCGATTTTGTATAAAAATACGGCATTATGCCACAATGGAACAATATATAATATTGAATATTTCAGAGAAATTTTATTAAAAGAGGGCTTTTCTTTTGAAGGAAATTCTGATAGCGAAGTAGTTTTAAAGTGGCTTTTTTATAAATTAAAAAAAGAACCTGAATTTTGGCAAAAAGAAGAAATTAATGAAATTTTATCAACCGATTTTAAAGATAGTGCTTATTGTATTTTAATTTTAGTGAAAGACAGAATTTTTGCTTTTAAAGATATAAATTCATATCGACCTTTAGTTTTTATTGAAACAGATGAAGATTATATTATTGCAAGCGAAGATTGTGTTGTTGATAAATCTTGTATAAAAAAATTTGAATTAAGCGCAAAATCAGCGCTTGAAATATCAAAAGAAGGTTATAAATTAATTGATGAAAAGCCTAAAAAAACTCAGCAGTGCGTTTTTGAGGCGGTTTATTTTGCAAACCCAAAATCAAACATTTTTAGTGTTGATGCCAAAAATGAAAGAATAAAGCTTGGCAAGTTATTAGCTAAAAAAGACGATATAAAAGCGGATTTTGTGGTTCCAATAATGAATAGCGGATATTGGGGTGCTTATGGATATAGTTTAGAAAGTAAAATTGAACTAAAGCTTTTAATTAAAAACAGGAAAAATATTTTAAGAACATTTATTGAAAATAAAGAAAAAAGACAAGAACTTTCAAAGAAAAAATATATTATTGATGATAGAATAAAAGATAAAAAAATTATTCTTATAGATGATTCAATAGTTCGAGGAATAACTTCAAAAAATATTATTGAATTAATTAAACAAAAAAAACCAAAAGAAATTCATCTTCGTTTAACTTCTCCTATGATAGTTAATTCTTGCTTTTGGGGAGTTGATATTCCAAATAAAAATGAACTTCTTGCATATAATTTAAAATCGGCTGATAATATAAAACAAGAGCTTGGAATAGAGTCTGTTAAATTTATTTCAAATTCTGATTTTGAAAAGATATTTGATAAAAATATCTGGTGTCACAAGTGTTTTTTAGATTGATATGTATAACTATAAAAATACAGGCGTAGATATTGATAAAGCTGATGAAATTATTAAAAATATTTCATCAAAATTTAACTTGGATAATTTAAAAAATTTTGCAGGAATTTATTGTAATAACGAACTTTTTAAAGGATACAATTTAATTTCTTGCACTGATGGGATAGGCTCTAAAATTATTCCTTTAATAGAAAAAAATGACCCATATACAATTGCATCTGATTTATGTGCAATGAATTTAAATGATTTAGCAACTTTAGGCGCAAAGGCTTTGTTTTTTTTGGATTATATTGCAGTTAATAAGCTTGAGGGAGATATAGTTCAAAAAACAATTGAAAATTTAAAAATTATTTTATCAAAATATAATTGCGCTCTTTTAGGCGGCGAAATTTCCGAGTTGCCTGATTTAATTAAGGAAAAATATTTTGATATAGCGGGGTTTTTGGTTGGATACTATAAAAAAGAGGATTTTTTAGATAAAAATAATACTAAAAAAGGAGATATTATCCTTGCGCTGCCTTCTTCCGGCATTCATTCCAATGGTTTTAGTTTAATTAGAAAGTTATATCAGGATAAAAAAATCTCAAAAGAGTTATTCAATTCAACCTTGAAACCTACAAAGATATACTACGATACAGCACTAAAAATAAATGCAAAAAAATTAGCAAAATCTATGGCAAATATCACAGGCGGCGGCATTTTTAATAATTTAAAAAGAGCAATAAAAGGTGATTTAGAGTTGAGTCTTGATATGAGCTCTATAAAAAAACAAGAAATTTTTGAAGTTATTAAAAAATTTGTTGATATAGATGAATGTTATAAAGTTTTTAATATGGGAGTAGGGTTTTGTATTATTGCAGATAAAAATAATGCTGATTTAATTCAAAAAATTGTTCCGGAAGCATTTATTTTAGGAGAGTTGAAATGAAAAATATATTAATTCTCTCATCTAAAAACGGTTCAAATTTTGAAGCAATTATAAAATATTTCAAAAATAGAAATGATATTAATTTTAAGCTTTTAACGGATAATAAAGACGCTTATGTTATAAAAAGAGCTAAAAAATTAGCGATTGAATATATTTGTTTAAATAAGGAAGAAATTAAAGAATTTTTTTTAAAAAACAAATTTGATTTTGTTGTTATGGCGGGCTTTTTCAAAATTTTAGATAAAGAAACCATTGAAACAAATACTTTCATAAATATTCATCCTTCATTATTGCCTAAATATAAAGGCCTAAATGCTATTGAATATGCGTATGTAAATAATGATACAAAAACAGGTATTACAATTCATTACGCAAATGAATATGTGGATGAAGGGGAAATTATTTTTCAAAAGGAGCTAAAAATTAATCCTGATTGGAGTTTAAGGAAGCTTGAAAAAGAAATCCATAAACTAGAGCATTATTATTACCCGAGAATTATTGAAAAGCTTTTAGGATTGAATGTTTTAGTTGTTGGAGGGGGTGCAAGAGAACATGTCATTGCACAAAAAATTAAAGAATCTAATCTTTTAGATACGCTATATTTGGCAGATTGCAACGACGGATTTTCATCTTTAGGAAATAAAATTGAATATACGGATTATAAAAATTTGGCACTCCAAGCCCAAAAACGAAATATAAGTCTTGTTGTGATAGGTTCTGAAGAATATTTAGCAAACGGACTTGTGGATATTTTAAATAAATATAAAATTAAAACAATAGGTCCTGATAAAAATTTTGCAAAATTAGAATCATCAAAACTTTTTGCAAAAAAAATAATGGCAAAGTATTCAATAAAAACAGCTCCTTATAAAAAAATAACTTCAATAAACAAAATTGATAAATATCTTTCATATTTTAAAAATCCGATTATAAAGGCAAACGGTCTTGCAAAAGGAAAGGGGGTATATTTAAGCGAGGATATCAGCTCTCTTAAAAAGGAGCTTGTGTATTTTTTAAACGGAAAATACGGCATATCTTCAAAAACAACTTTGATTGAAGAAAGACTATACGGCGAAGAAATATCACTGTTTTCTTTTTGGGATGGAGAGAGTTTGCTTCATTTTCCTTTGTGCCGAGATTTTAAACAAAATGAAAAAGGAGAAAATACGGGCGGATTAGCTTCAATTTGTCCTATTGAGCTTGATTATATGACAAATGAAAAGTTGAATATATATAAAGAAAAGCTCTTAAAACTTTTAAAAAAAGAAAAAATTAAGACTCCTTTTATAGTTTATTCCGGTTTAATTATAGCTAGAGATGATATTTATGTACTTGAATACAATGTTCGTCTTGGAGATCCTGAAGCTCAATCTTTGTTAAATTATATTCAAAATGATTGGCTTGAGGTATTTTATATGTGCTCTATTAAAGCTTTAAGCTCTATTCAATTAAAAGAAGGCAAAAAACCGATTACAACAATAGTTATGACTTCAAAAGGATATCCGAATGAAATAAAAAAAGGAGTTGAAATTAAAAATATAGTACCTCTTAACAATAAGACCAAAATTTATTTTTCAAATATAATTGTGTCTGACGGAAAAATCTTATCAAATGGAGGCAGGGTTTTATCGGTTACCTCGGATAATAGAAGCGATATTTATAAAACACTTAATGACATAGAATTCAATGAAAAAGAATATAAAATTTTGGATAGTTAAAATTTAGCTGGTTTACTATGAATCAAGGTATTATAATTCAATATTATCAAATTATTAAGAATAAAATTTCTCAGCAGCGCTTTCAGTCTGCATTGAGAAATATAGATAAATTGTTGTATCACTTTCCTACCAATCCTTATGGATATTATTACAGGGGCGTGTGTGAATTTGCTCTTGAAAGATATGAAAAATCTGTTAGAAGCTATCTTATTGCAATAAAATTAAATCCTGTTTTTGATAAAGCATATTTTAATCTTGGTATTTCGTATTATTGTTTAAATAAATACGATAATGCTTTAATAAATATCGGAAAAGCTCTTGTTCTTTTTTCCAAAAAAAGAGAACTTGATAAAAAGAAAAAATGTATTGAGGCATTAAAAATAATAGAAAGCGAAAGAAGTTAAATTGGAATTAAAGTTGGTATTTATTGCGCTCAATTTTTTAATTTGCGCTTTGATTATAGTTACTGCATTTGTTTTAATTATTAAGTATGCAAAATTGTGCATTAAATATGACAGATTGTATAGATATCTTCAAAATTATTTAAATGTAATTATTACGGCAAGATACGGAAACCTGAATATAAAATGCGAAAATGGTGTTGATACAATTACGCTTCAATTATCAAAATATACAAACACTTTAATAGAGAGCATTAAAGACAGAGATTTAATGATAAATGAATATATTGAAAAAGAAAAAGAAAGTCAGAATTTAAAACAGGATTTTATTGCAAGCTTGACCCATGATTTAAAGGTTCCTATTATAGCGCAGGATAATACGTATGATTTATTTTTGAATGGTAGTTTTGGAGAGCTTACATTGATTCAAAAAGACGCAATAAAAAATCTTAAAATTTCAAACAATGATTTAAAAAATCTAATAATAAACCTGCTGGATGCACAAAAGCTGGATACAAAAAATTTGGAATTAAACCGCGAATTATTAAATTTAAATGATTTGATAAAAGAAATTATTGAACAAAATAAAGCTATGCTGTTAATAAGAAATAAAGAAATAATCTTTAATTCAAATTGTGAAAATATATTATATAAGATAGATAAATTTCTTTTAAAAAGAGCTCTGAATAATCTTATTTCTAACGCTGTTTTTTATGGAAGAAATTCTAAAAATATTTATATTTCATTAAATAAAAACACTGATTCGATTGAAATAACCGTTTCTGATGAAGGTGACGGAATAAAAGAAGATATAATTAACGACATTTTTAAAAGATACTACACTTCAGCTAAAAAATATTCAAACATCGGAATCGGCTTAGGTTTATATATTGTAAATAAAATTGTTAAGGCTCATTTGGGCTCAATTACGGCAAAAAACAACAAAACAAAGGGTGCAAGCTTCATAATTACTCTACCTGTAAAATAAATTTTGATTTTTTTGAAAAATATTGTAAAATAAAATATCAAAAACTTTTAGGGAGGCCGTATGTCAAGACATTCCAATGACAATGTTCTATCTTTTCTTGAAAATCAAACAAACAGATACAACGATAGAATTGCGCTTGGAATGAGAAACAAATACGGCTGGTCAGAGTTTACCTATGGTGGTTTGGGTAATTTAAGCAAGAATATAGCCTCTTATTTAATTAATGAACTAAAAGTAAAAAGACAAGAGCATGTTGCAATAATATCTGAATCTAAAATTGAATTTGGTGCTGCATTTTTTGCTTCAATTATTGCAGGAACAACATTTATTCCTTTGGATATTAAATTAACAAAACATGAGATTATATCAATATTATCAAACTGTAATCCGAGTGTTGTTTTTGTTTCAAATAAATACTTGAAGTTAATTAATGAAATTAAAGAAAATATCAGCTCAATTAAAAATATAATTTTGTTGGATGAAACCCATGAAAATAGTGAATATATAAGCATATATGATATACCTATAGATAAAAATGTAAAATTTCGTCATAGAAGTTTAAACTCAAACGCGCTTATAATCTACACATCGGGAACAACGGGAAACCCTAAAGGCGTTCAGACAACCTTTAAGAACTTATTTTCTCAAATTAACGATTTAAAAATTGAATTTAATAAATTATTTAAAGACGGCGAAAAAATTAATACTTTATCTATATTGCCGATGAATCATTTATTTGAGTTGACTGTTGGTTTTGCAACTTTTTTAAGTTTAGGTTATTCAATTTATTACACAAAGTCATTAAGACCAAACGATGTTTTATCTGTTATGAAGGATAAAAAAGTTCGCTTTATGTGTACTGTGCCTTCGTTTTTTAGGATGTTGAAAATTCAATTTGAATCAAACTTATCAAAACAATCTAAATTTAAGCAAACTGTTTTTAATTTTAATTATCATATTTTGGCAAAATTCTTGCCTTTTGAATTTTTGAAAAAACGCTTATTTAGAGACATTCATAGTCAATTTGGAAATAATTTTTTCGGATTTATTTCAGGCGGAGCACCCATGGATTTAGAAATGGGGAAATATTTTAACAGAATAGGTATAAATGTTTTTCAAGGATACGGCTTGTCTGAAGCAAGTCCTATTGTAACTGTTAATTTTGATAAAAAAATCAATATGAAATCAGTAGGCAAATTTCTAAAAGGTTTTGAGGCAAAAATAGATACTGAGACAAAAGAGCTTTTGGTTAGAGGTAATTCTGTTATGAAAGGGTATTATAAACAGGAGGATTTAACCCAAGAAGTAATAGATAAAGACGGCTGGCTGCATACCGGCGAAAAAGAAAAAAAAAATAAAAAAGGACAGTTATTTATAACAGGCAGAATTAAAAACATGATTGTTTTGGCGGGAGGAAAAAAAGTTTTCCCCGAAGAAGTTGAAAAAATAATTGAAGAGAGTATTTTTGTTAAAGAATCATGTGTATTATCTTTAATAAGAAACAGCGGAGAAAAAAAGGGTACAGAAGAGGTATGTGCGGTTATTTGCCCTAAGGATGAATTATATAATCAATACGATAAAAAAGATGTTGAAGCTATGGTTTTGGCTGACATCAAAAAACAAGTATTGAAATTAAGCCAATATAAAAGACCGACAAACATTATAATTCAAAACGGAGAGCTTCCTAAAACCGCAACGAGAAAGATAAAAAGACTTGATGTTAAAAAACTTGTCGGTGCGTAATGGAAGAAGAAAAAGAAACAATAACACAGTTAATTTCAGATTATATTAATTATCTTGAAATTGAAAAAGGGCTCTCAAAAAACACAATAACTGCCTATGGGTCTGATATAGCAGATTTTTTTGATTTTATGGATATTGAATATAAAAATGAGTTTTCACTGTCAGATGTGAAAAGAAGAGATTTTTCTTCTTATACAAAATTTTTGGCAAGAAAAGAATTAAATCCTTCTTCTATAACAAGAAAAATCGCCTCAATAAAGGGATTTTTCAGATTTTTGTGTTTTAGAAGAGATATTAAAAAAAATCCTTCAATTTCAATTCCGTCCCCAAAATTGCCTAAAAGACTTCCCAGAGTTTTAACCAAAACCGAAATAGATAAAATTTTAAATAATAACCTTAAAATTGAGAGTTTGGCAGTAATTGAGCTTTTATATTCTGCCGGAATAAGAGTATCTGAGCTTGTTAATTTAAAATTAAATAATCTTGATTTATCTCAACAGGTTATTAAAGTTTTTGGGAAAGGTTCAAAAGAACGAATTGTTCCGATAAACAAAAGATGTGTCAATATATTAAAAAAATATTTGCAAAAAAGGGAATTAAAAGCCTTAAAATATGATTGTGAGCCTTATTTATTTTTAGCTGATAACGGCAAGAAAATTTCAAGGCAAAAAGTATATAGAATAATAAAAGAACAAGGCGATTTAATTCACAAAAAAATTTCTCCTCATACAATTCGCCATAGCTTTGCAACGCATTTATTGGAAAACGGTGCGGATTTGAGAGTTGTTCAAGAATTACTAGGACATTCAAGCATTGTAACCACTCAATTATATACTCATATCAGCAAGAAAACCCTAAGAGAAATTTATTTCAACATTAACGGTTGAAGTGATAAAATATAGATATGGAAAAGAATATAGATTGGCAAAAAGAAGATTTAAACTACATTTGGCACCCATGCTCTCAAATGAAAGATTATGAAAAACTTCCTCCTATTGTAATAGAAAGAGGTGAAGGAATTAATCTTTATGATATAGAAGGAAAAATCTATAAAGATGTTGTTTCATCTTGGTGGTGTAATTTATTAGGGCACTGCAACCCTGATATCTCTGCTGCCGTTAAAAAACAAGTTGATATTTTAGAACATGTTATTTTTGCTAATTTTTCCCATAAGGGAATAATTAAATTATCAATGGAGTTAGCTAAAATTTTACCTAAGGGTTTAAAGAAATTTAATTACTCTGATAATGGCTCAAGCGCTATTGAAATGGCAATGAAAATGAGCTTTCAATATTTTCAACAGACAGGAAAACCCAAAAAAATTAAATTCATGGCACTAACAGAAGGCTACCATGGAGAAACCATAGGGGCGTTATCGGTTGGTGCATGTGATTTGTATTCTAAAATATATAAACCTATATTAATGGATGTAATTCATATTCAAGCGCCGGATTGTTATCATTGTCCTTTTAATAAAAATAGGGATAATTGTTCTTGTGAATGTGCTAAGTTTGCTAAAGAAGCTTTTATTAAACACGCTGATGAAACTTGTGCAATTTTAGTTGAGCCTTTGCTTCAAGGGTCTGCAGGTATGAGAATATATCCGAGTTTATATCTTAAAAAATTAAGAGAGCTTTGTGATAGTTATGATGTACATTTGATAGCTGATGAAATAGCAACCGGATTTTATAGAACAGGTAAAATGTTTGCTTGTAACCACGCTGAAATTTCGCCTGATATTATGTGTTTATCAAAAGGTTTAACAGGCGGTTATATGCCTTTTGCAGCCGTTGTTACAACTGATAAAATATATAATGCTTTTTATGATGATTATTTAAAACATAAAGCTTTTATGCACTCTCATACATATTCAGGCAACCCTTTAGGTGCAAGCTGTGCTTTAGCTGTATTGGATATATTTAAAAAAGGAAAAATCCAAGAGCAATTAAAAGAAACAACTCCGTATTTTAATAATTTAATAAAAGAGAATTTCTTAAATATTGAAAATGTCGGAGAAGTTCGTTCCATTGGTTTAATTAATGCAATTGAACTTGTGAAAGATAAAAAAAATAAAATTCATTTTGATTCTAAAATGCGTCTTGGATATCAAATATATAATAAAGCTCTAAAAAAAGGAGTTTTATTAAGACCTTTGGGTGATGTTATATATTTTAATCCTCCTTTGATAATTCAAAAGCAAGATATGGATTTTGTGGTAAAAGTGGCAAGGGATTGCACGATTGAAGCCTTAAAAGAAAACAATTTTATTTAATTTAAGTAAGAAATTCGATTGTTGAACCTGTGTGTTTTTGATTTTGTTTTTAAAATTCAATTAATTCTTTGTATGCTTTTATTGCATAAGTGTCCGACATGCCTGAAATATAGTCTATAATCGCTTGTTTATAATCCATTAAGTTTTCAACATCATAAATAATAATATTTCTGTATTTTCTTATTCTATGGGTTTTTTCGTCAATATTTGAGTATTTAATGAGCCAATCGGTAAAATCATTTGATAATGTCGGGTAAAATTTTGAATATTTTGAGAGCTTTTTAATGGTGTCAAAACCGGCATAATAATCCATTAAGAAGTCAAAAATAGCTTCTAAAACAAGCTTTGCATATTTCATAAAAGGTTTAAATCGTTTATTTGAATAGATTTTTTGATAATTGAATTTTTTTATTTTGTTCATCATATCAAAATAATCTTTTGAAAAAGTCAAACCGCAATCAGGGTTTGAGTTTAAACATAAATTTGTAATAAATTCGTGGATTAAGGATGATGTGTTTACGTCTTTAAATTTAATTTTCTTTTTCATTACCTCTTGGGCAATTTGTTTCATGGTTATCATATCTTCTTTGTCAAAGAATTTATAATTATATGCATCTTGAATATCTCTGCCCAAGTATGCTATTTTATCTGATACTTTTACAACACAGCCCTCATAAGTATAGGGCATTTGCTTTCCTTTTTCTATTAAATTAAGATCAATATACTCATCTCTCGGTTTAATTGAATTTTCGTTTACTTCGCCGCAATGGCAGACAATACCATCTCTTGTGGCATAGGTTAGATTAAGATTTTCTTTAAAACCGTTGTAATTCGGCAAAGTATCAATATAATCTATAAATCTTAGGGAATTTTTTTCGTGCCAGAATTTTTTTTCAAAACCTTCTTTTTCCATAATTTTGGCGATAATTGTTTCTCCGTGGTGTCCAAAGGGACTGTGTCCGAGGTCATGACCCAGTGCAATTGCTTCAACCAGTGAAACATTTAGACCAAGCGCTGTTGCAATTGTTTTTGATATACTTGCAACGTGGTTAACATGTTCAATTCTTGTGCAAACGTGGTCATTGTTTGTTGCGAAAAACACTTGTGTTTTATGTTTTAATCTTCTGTATGCGCTGGAATGAAGAATTCTTGTGCTGTCTCTTTCGTAATCAGAGCGTATATCATAGGGTTTATGTGATAGCGGTGCTTGTCTTGTAATTGAATGAATCCATTTTGGGTTGTTTTCGCAAGATGCGTACTCTTTAAATATGTATAATTTTTCTTTCATAACCTTCCTTTAAGACTTTATAAACAAGCATTAGAAATTATACGTAATTTTAACGATTTTTAAATCATATATGTATTTTATTTTGATATAATGATAAAATTAATATATGACAAAACAGATGATAGTATTAGCGGCGATTATAGTTTACGTTTTGTTTAGGTCGTTTTTTATCGAGCCTAATTCTCTTGTAACTACAAACTATAAGATTGAAAATAACGATTTAGCCGGAATAAGAGTTGCATTTTTAAGTGACTTACATTTAAAGAAAAATGATTACAATAAATTAAACAAAATTGCCATGATGACAAACAGGCAGCAGCCGGATGTCATAATTTTGGGCGGTGATTTTTTGAGCGGGCAAAATTATAAAAAATCAATGAATGTTACTTTAATTGGTCAAAAGCTGGCTATGCTTAATATTCCGGTTTTCGGCGTTTTAGGACAGCAGGATTGGTTGACTGACGGGAAAAAAATTACCCAAGATTTAGCATACGGCGGCGTAAAGGTCCTTGAAAATTCAAGCCGTCGTGCGGTTATTAAAGGGAGATATGTAGATATAATAGGACTTGCTGATTTAACAACCAGAGGGATTGATGTTGAAAAAGCATTTTATAGAACTATGCGCCCCAGAATACTTGTTACACATAATCCTGACGTTTATTATGATGTAATGGAAGATGTTGATTTAATTTTAGCCGGTCACACTCACGGCGGGCAGTTTATTTTGCCTTTTACTCCTCCATTATTTGTTCCTTCTAAGTTTGGGGTTGAATTTGCAAGCGGAATGATAAACACAAGAAGAAACAAAATGATAATATCAAAAGGAATAGGAACAAGCGTGTTGCCGGTGAGATTAAATTGTAAACCGGAAATTGTAATTGTAGACTTTGTTCCTGTCGGTTCAATTGCTGATCAAAAACGAAAATAAAATTTAAAAATATAGCTTTTTTTGCTCAGGTTATATTATAATTATTTTTGTAAGTATATTGGCGGTTGAGAGTATGTATATTATTTGGACAATATCAGGTATTTTATTTTTGGTTTGGGAAATGAAAAAAACAAACCCGATTAAACTCAGCCTTGCTTCATCTTGTATGTTTTGTGCAATATTTGCTTATAAAATGCCTGAAAATGCCGTTTATCAGCCTATAGTATTTTTGGGGCTGTTTTTATTGTTTAGTTTATTAATTAAAACAATATTTAAAAAGGAACGAAAAGAAATAGCCAAAGAAAAAATGCTAAAAGATTATATCGGAAAAATTGCAACGGTAAAAAAAGATATAGGAAAGACGCTTTCTATAGACGGGATTGGGCAAATTGATTTTAATAATCAGATATGGAGCGCAAAAAGCATAGACGATAAAGAAATAAAAGCAGGTGCTAAGGTAGAGATTGTATCAAAAGAAAATAAAATCATGAATGTTAAGGTAATAAACAATGCAAAAGATTAATAAAAGACTTTTAATAGTTGATGATGATAAACAAATAAGGGAGCTTTTGGCTTTCGATATAGCCCAAAGCGGATATATAGTTGATACGGCAGTTGATGGGCAAGAGGGACTAAACAAAGCTCTTGAAAATAATTATGATTTAATTTTGCTTGATGTCATGATGCCAAAAATGAATGGTTATGATGTTTGTAAAAATATAAGAATTGCAAAACCCGATATTCCGATTTTGTTGTTAACTGCAAAAGGTACGATTGAAGATAAAACCCAAGGGTTTGATTGCGGGGCGGATGATTATTTGATTAAGCCTTTTGAAATTCAAGAGGTACTTTTAAGAATAAGAGCGCTGTTAAGAAGAGGTGAAAATAATCAAAAACAAACCGCAAAAGAAGTTTTAAGGGCGGGCGATATAGAAATTTTGCCTGATAGTTTAGAAGCCTTAATTTTAGATAAGAAGGTAAAATTAACCCCTACCGAATTTGAAATTTTATATTGTATGATGCAGCATATTAATTCTCCGGTTAGCTTGGCTACGTTATTAGACGAGGTTTGGGGATATGGCAGCGATGAAGATGTTAGAATGGTGAGAGTTCACGTGGGCGGATTAAGACAAAAAATTGAACAAAACACAAGAAACCCAAAATATCTTCATACGGTTGTAAATGTCGGTTATAAATTGACTCCTTTTGGGTCTTTTGAGGAATAAAATGAAGCCTTTAAAAATTGTTGAACAGATTATAATAGTTTTAATATTTGCAGTATTAACCCCTCTTGTTACTATAGGGATAATTATTTCAAATGTTTCGCAACAAAGTGTTAGGTCTGAATTAGCAAATAATACTTCTTTAATGGCTCATTATGTGGGTGATGCAATAGAAAGCTATGTTAATCTTAGTCAAGCCCAGCTTAATCAAATGGCTTCAGGATTTAATTATATTCCTGATACCATGTCTAAAATTCAATATTTTGATGATATTGAAGCAAAAACAAAATTATTTAAAAGACTTGATATTGTTAAAAAAAATCAAATTCCAAAACAAAAGTATAATATTGAAAACGGGATGATGACACTAATTTCCCCGATTGACCCTGAAAAAAATTATTATCTTTCCGCACAGATTAATTTAGATATTTTTAATTCGCTTTTGGGTAAGGAAAATATTAAAGGCAGAAACATTTTTGTTTTTGATTACAAAACAAAAGAGTTAATTGTTACAAATGCAAACGATTACCATGCAGATAATATTTTAAGCGGTTTTAACATTGATACTGTTGATGATGTCGGTTTTTTCGGCAAAAAGAATACTCCAAAAGCATTTTATAAAATAGATAATCCGACTTGGGTAGTGGTTGTTGATACAACTCAAAAAATTACCGCTAAAACAATTAATAAAGCAAGATATAGAATTATAACTTCAATAGGGATTGCCGCTTTATCAATAATTATTATTGTAAGTCTTTATACATATTATCTATACATTAATATAAGGCAGCTTTTTAAAGGTATTACGGCAATTTCAAAAGGAAATTACGATAAAAAAATTCACTTGATTAAAAGCCTTTTTACTCCCTATGAAACAATTTTTATTGCAAAAGAATTTAATTATATGGCAAATAAAATTAAAATTTCATATAGGGATTTAAAAGAGAAAAATAAAGAACTTGAAAAACTGAATGAATTTAGGGAAAATCTTGTAAATGCAACAAGCCATGAGTTTAGAACGCCATTAACAAGTATTATCGGATATACTTCAAGGTTGTTAAGACACGATATTCAAGTTGATGAACAGACGAGAATAAAATCACTGCAGATTATTAAGCAGCAAGCACAAAGATTATCAGGCATGGTTGAAGATTTACTTGTTATTCCCGAGCTTGAAAGTTACAGTTTAAAATTTAATATTCAAGAAGTTGATTTGGCGGATTCGATTTCAAGAGGGTTGGAGTATCTGAATAATGAAGAAATTGAGTTTCAAGCTGATATTGCTCCGGATTTAAATTATGTTTATGCTGATGACTATAGATTAGAACAAATTATAATAAATCTTGTTGATAATGCCATGAAATATTCTCTTAATAAGGCACCTGTTAAGATAAGAGCATATAATGATAGCTTGATGCCGGTGGTTGAAATTATAAATAAGTGTGAAAAAATTTCACCTGAAATTAAAGAAAAATTGTTTGAAAAATTTATCAGGGTTGATTCAAACCTCACAAGAACAACAAGAGGTACGGGGCTTGGCTTATATATTGTTAAAGGATTAGCTGAAGCTATGAAAATAGATATTAATCTTGATGTAGATGATGAATTTAAAATTACTTTGAAATTTAATGACTATGTTAAATGATTATATGGAATATGCCATAAAGGAAGCTAAAAAGGTTAAGATTGATATTCCTGTATGTGCAATTATAGTTAAAGATAATAAAATAATTGCAAAAGAAACAAATAAAAAAGAATTGTTAAATAAAACAATTTACCATGCTGAAATTTTAGCCATAAATAAAGCTAATGAAGTTTTAAATTCTTGGCGCTTAGATGATTGCGAAATGTATGTTACGCTTGAACCTTGCCCGATGTGTATGTGGGCAATTTTAAATTCAAGGATTAAAAGGCTTTATTTTGGTTCTTATGATTTTCAATATGGTGCAGCGCAAAGTGTTTTAAAATTGCCACAAATTGCAAAATCAAAAATTGAAATTTATGGCGGAATTAAAGAAAAAGAATGCAGCGAAATTTTAAAGAATTATTTTGGAGAATTAAGATGAAAAAACTTCTTGATAATCTTGTAAAAAAATACGAAACAAAAGATTTTATAAAAAATGACCCCATAAAATTTCCTCATAAATATAAAAACAAAAACGATATGGAAATAGCTGCTTTTATATCTTCCTTGTTTGCATTTGGCAAAAGAGAAATGTTCATAAAAAAGCTTGAATACCTTTTTTCTTTATTTGACAGTCCTTATGAGCTTATTTTGAACTATAAAAAAGCTTCAATAAATAATTTTGTATACAGGTTTATTAAAAGTGAAGATTTGGCAGAGCTTTTAAGACTTTTAAACAGGTTATATATTATAGATAAATCATCTTTAGAAGAGTTGTTTTATGAAAAAAAAGACAGATTTAAAAGAGTGGTTGATTATTTTTATTCAAACTCAACTTGTCCGAATAATTCAGGTTTTTGTTTTATGTTTGCAAAGCCTGAAAATAAATCGGCTCTAAAAAGAATAAACATGTTTTTAAGGTGGATGGTAAGAGATGGCGAGGTTGATTTGGGTTTATGGAAAGGAATTAAAAAAGACGAGCTTTTAATTCCCCTCGATACCCATGTGGCAAAAATTTCAAGAGAATTTGGATTGTTAAAAAGAAAACAAAATGATTTTAGGGCAGTTATTGAACTAAGCGAAAAACTAAAAGAATTTGATGAACTTGACCCTGTTAAATATGATTTTGCGCTTTTTGGTTTGGGAATTGAAAGAAGTTTAAAAAACTAAATTTTCTATATAAGTAATATCAGGTTCATTATTTTTATTTAAAATAATTCCAATGGCGTCTATTTGATATTTTTCAACTTTTTTTGCCATATTTTGCATATAAAAAAGTGCGCATTTGTATATTGATTTTAATTTAGTTTGATTAATTGCCTCAAGCGGTTCTCCAAAGTAGTTTTGAGTTCTGGTTTTAACTTCAATAAAATGAATAGTGTTATTTTTTTTAGCTATTATATCAATTTCAGCGAGGCGGGAATAGCGATAATTTAATTCTAAAATTTTAAACCCCTTTTTTATTAAGAAATTTTTTGCTAATTGTTCGCCATATTTGCCAATCGTTTTATTTGTCATAAAATAATTGTAAGACAAATATTTTTATATGGAGTAAAGTTTAATGGAATTACTTAAAAAGACAG
>CALVET010000057.1 GCA_944326675.1 Candidatus Gastranaerophilales bacterium | reverse complement strand
GGGTATCTCGGCTTTGTTCGGCTTAGTCGCCTCACAGCCTCGATTATCCTACGGCGGAGTCGTACGGTTTCACACACGGCTCACGCCTTTATAATTCCGTGACACAGCGCACCGAAAAAGCGCGCGTGCGGTAATCGTAAAGCTGATTCCAACTACCCCTATTCAAGTAGTAACTGTAAGCGTTAGAACTATTATACTCGTCACCACTCCACACGTAGCGCGGGTAGCAACCGCTGCGCGACCCTGGGCACCTATTCGAATTGTAACAATATGCTGACGAGTAACCTGAATAGTAGTCGCAAAGTTGTAAACCATTTGTTCCAATACCAATTGAGTTATTAGCCCATCCTGACATTTCTGATGTTGTTGCTAGGCGCCAAGTATAGTTTCCTGCATGGAAATTTTTACAAATATAATCAGCAGCCCACCAATCACATACTGTTCTATTGCATCCTGAATATCCTCCGCCATTTTCGTTATCACAACTAGAACCACTTGTATTACCTTGCCAGCAACATTTATTAGAACTACTTGGTGAACAATTTTGATTAATTTGTTTAATATTAACTCCGGAAGCTATCGGCAGATTAACACTATCTCCCATATTCTTTCTTGTAATACACAAATTCCCAATTTGCATAAAATCTTCACCTGAACAAGGAAAATCACTTTCACAAGCTGGGTTTGCGCTTTGATTTGATGTCATATGATACCCATCAGCACATTTTGTACATTGAGATAAATTACATTCGCTACAACTTGAGCCGAATTTTGAAGCACAGTCTACTTTACAAACACCGTCTTTTAAGATGTATCCACTATCACAAGAAAGACAACTTGACCCGTCACAACTTAAACACCCTTCGCTTATTTTTTGTGCACAACTTTGGGGCATTTCACTGACGCAGCGCACTGAAAAAGCGTACGTGCGGTAATTGTTAACCTGATTCCAACTACCCCTATCCAAGTAGTAATTGCAAGCGCCAGACGAACCAGTAACATTACCACTCCACACGTTGTACGGAAGGCAATAGCTATCACCCGCCCCTGGGCACCTACTCGTCCAATCGCAATAGGCTGACGAGTAACCTGAATAGTTGTCGCAAAGTTGTAGACCGCTTGTTCCTTTATCTTTAGAGTTATTAGCCCACCCTGAAATTTCTGATTTTGTTGCTAGGCGCCAAGTATAGTTTCCTGCATGAAAATTCTTGCAGATATAATCAGCTGCCCACCAATCGCAAACTGTTCTATTACAGCCGGAGTATCCGCCACCATTTGAGTTATCGCAGCTTGAAGCACTTGTATTACCTTGCCAGCAACATTTATTAGAACTACTTGGTGAACAACTTTGATCAACCTGAACAACATTAACCCCATCAGGAATTATTAACTTATTTCCATCACCCATATTTTTTTTAGTAATACAAAGTGACCCAACTTGAATAAAATCATCGCCGTTGCAATCAAAAACAACGCAAGAATTATTTGAATTAAGACTATCTAAAATATATCCATTTTTACAACTTAAACACTTATTTTCATCACAACTTGTACAATTAGAAAATTTATCAGAACATTTTTTACAATTTTCATCGCTACTATCTAAATATTCTCCCTCAGGGCATGTTAAACATTTTTTTTCATTACATTTAGCGCAATCAGTCCCATATTTATCAACACATTTTTTACAAGAACAACTTTTGGTATCTTTAAATTCATCTGCCCCGCAAGATAACCTTGTGCATGCTATACAAAAATTACTTGTACATAACGTACAATCAGAGCTAAATTTATCTGAACATTCTGTTGTAATATCAGATACAGAACCGCCACCAAAAACACTGGATGAGAATTTTTTAGTAATTAAAGGTGCAAAAGCAGCCGTAATACATGAAATCACAATTAAACTTATCAAAAGTTCAACTAAAGAAAACCCTTTAATTTTTTTTATTAGCACGCCATACACTCCTTAAAATCCTCCAAAGACAGATTTAAAAAAACACAAAGAGCTATGAATTGAGCAGCATTAAGTTTCTTTTTGCCTGCCATACAAGCACTGAAATCATTAATTGCAAATCCTAGATTTTTGCAAACAAATTCATACTTCAAACCTCTTTTAAACAAAACTTGTTTAATGACGGTTTCAGCGCAGCTACGCTTTTTCATTTTTGTGTTTCCTTCGTATATTATAAATTTAAATTAGATTTATAAATTAAATTTATCGTAGTAACATTGTGTTTTATTTTTTCTAATTTGTCAATAGTTTTATAAATTAGATTAAGCAAATATTGATTAAACTAATAAATTAAGTTATTATAAAATTCGGGGTTATTGTTTATGAAAAACAAAGATGGTATATATACAGTTCAAGCCATAGAAAAAATATTGCCTGAAAAACTTAAAACTTTTAGAAAACTTGCAGGGTTAACCACAGCTCAAGTGGGGTCATTATTAAATAAAACCCCGAGTGCAATAACTTTGTGGGAAACAGGTAAAGCCTTACCTGACGTAAATACTCTTTTAAAATTATGCGATATATATAAAATTGCTGATTTAAACGAGTTTTTGGATACAAACACTGCCCCTGACATAAAAACTCTTGCAAAATCAGAGCAGGAGTTAATTAAACTATGGCGAAAAGCAACTCCTACTTTAAAAACTGCCATAAAAACAATTTTGAAACAGTGTGATAAACAATAATTTGTTTTTAGTTTGTTTTTGCTCTAAAATCAAAAGGCACGGTGATTTATAAAAGGTATTAAGATGAATATATTTGAAGAATTACAAAAAAGACAGCTGATTGCACAAATTACCAATGAAGAAGAAGTTAAAAAACTAATTAACGCCGGTAAAGCAAAGTTTTATATTGGATTTGACCCCACGGCAGATTCATTACATGTCGGTCATTTTATGGCTTTATGCTTAATGAAAAGACTACAGATGGCCGGAAATACCCCTATTGTTTTAATAGGAGGCGGAACAGGCCACATCGGAGATCCGTCCGGAAGATCGGACATGCGCTCTATGATGACAAAAGAAATGATTGATCATAATTGTGAATGTTTTAAAAAGCAAATGGAGCGTTTTATTGAATTTGGTGATGATAAAGCAATTATGCTAAATAATGCAGATTGGCTTTTGAAATTAAACTATGTTGAACTTTTAAGAGAAGTTGGTGCTTGTTTTTCTGTTAATAATATGCTTAGAGCAGAGTGTTATAAGCAAAGAATGGAAAAAGGTTTAAGTTTTCTTGAATTTAATTATATGATAATGCAAGCTTATGACTTTTATTATTTAAATACGCATTATGATTGTAATTTACAATTCGGTGGAGATGACCAATGGTCAAATATGTTGGCCGGATCTGATTTAATAAGAAAGAAAACCGGTCGTGATGCTCATTCTATGACAATTACATTATTGTTAAATTCACAAGGTAAAAAAATGGGTAAAACCGCTTCGGGCGCTGTGTGGTTGGATAAAAACAAGACTTCAGTTTACGATTTTTATCAATATTGGAGAAATGTTGAAGACGCTGATGTTTTAAAATGTATCAGAATGCTTACTTTTTTGCCTCTAGATGAGATTGAAAAAATGGAAAGCTGGCAAGGTGCTGAATTAAACAAAGCAAAAGAAATTTTGGCTTATGAATTAACAAGTCTTGTCCATAGGACTGAAGAAGCTCAAAAAGCTCAAGCAAGTGCTAAAGCGTTGTTCGTCCAAGGCGGAGATGATTCTAATATGCCTACAACAAAAATTGAAACAAATGAAAAAGAAATAAGCCTGATAGATATTTTAGTTCAATGCAAATTAGTGCAAAGTAAAGGCGAAGCACGCAGATTAATACAACAAGGCGGGGTTTGCGTTGATGAAGAAAAAATTAATTCAATAGATTGTAAAATTTCTATTGATAAGTTAAAAGAAGGAATAAAAATCAAAAAAGGCAAAAAAATATTTCATAAAGCAATTTTATAATATCAAAAAAGCCTCCCTTTGGGAGGCTTTTAAAAACTTAATTCAAAAAACTAAATCATATCAGAAACGATATTTTGCGTATGTTCATCTGCTTTAAAACTGTGGTATTCTCTTTTAATATTTTTAATAAAGCTCTTTGTTGCGCTAAACGGAGGAACTCCATTATATTTTGCAACATTTCCCGGACCTGCATTATACGCTGCTAATGCTAAATCCATAGAGCCGTATTTATTATATAACATTTGATAATATTTTAGTCCGCCTTCAACATTTTCGCGAGCTACATACGGATTAACTCCAAGCTTTTTGGCTGTGGAGGGTGTTAATTGAAATAAACCGATTGCACCTGCAGGGCTTTTTACGCTTGCATTAAAGTTGGATTCTATTTTTGCAATGCTTAGTGCAATATAGGGGTCAACACCGAGTTTTTGTGCAGTCTGAACAATTAGTTTTTTGGTACTTTCATGGTGCGATTGGGCCGCATGCGCATTGTTAGAAGCAAAAGTAAAGATACACAAAGCGACTAACAAAGTTTTGACTAGCTTTTTCGTCATAAAAAATATCCTCATTTTTCTATTAACCGGGTAAAAAACTCATTCATCCTTGATAAATAAGCCACACACCCTAAGTTCATAATTACTATATCACAAAATATTAATTTTTGCAACCTTTAGGGGTCTTTGGGTGTCTAAAACCCAGTAAAATCAGGTATTTTAAAATATTAAAAATGTAGTAAAAGATAAAAGAAAAAAGATTTTCTCTTGCTAATTTTCAATAGATTGTGTTATTATTTAATAAACGCATGGAGAAATGGCCGAGTGGCTGAAGGCGGCACCCTGCTAAGGTGTTAGGTGGAGTAATCTGCCTCGAGGGTTCGAATCCCTCTTTCTCCGTTTTTTATTGCTTTTGTAGGATGTTTTGTTTTTATAATTTATCTGAAGTCGGAATTATTTGTTTTAACATAAAACCTATTAAATATGATATAATAGGTTTTTTATGAAAATATATGCGCAAACCTAAACAGAAATAAACATTGACAATAGTTAGACATCTAACTATAATTACTATGTAATACAAAGGGTTTTCATGAAACAAACACTTTCACTAATTTCAAAAATTCACGAAAAGGGTAATAAATTTATCCTGCAAGAATTAAATTCAAATGGTATAACTGATCTTGCGCCAAGTCATGGCGATATTCTTGCAATGTTATATCAATACAATAAATTAACCATGAAAGAAATTGCAGAAAAAATCCATCGTACCAAACCAACTGTTACTGTACTTGTTAATAAACTTGAAAAATTAGGATTTGTTAAACGAGAAAAATCCTCTGAAGATAGCAGAATTACATACATAACATTGACTTCAAAAAGTGAAGATTTTAAACCGATATTTGAAAAAATTTCAAAAGATTTAAATAAAATGTTATTCAAAAACCTTACAAACAAAGAAGTTTGGATTTTAGATGAGCTTCTTGAAAAAATGATATAAAAATTTTTAGATAAATAGTTAGATGTCAAACTAAAAAGGAGGAAATTATGACAAATTACAAAAAAACAGAATTAGGAAAACTTGAAGACTTAATTAAATTAGAAAATGGAAAAGCATTTTTGCATGACGAGTTAGAATTAACAAGTTGTGAAATCTCTTTAAACACTGTTCCAAAAGGCTTTAAAGTTCCTTTTAACCATAAGCATAAACAAAATGAAGAAGTTTATATTATTCTAAAAGGCGAAGGCAAAATGATAATTGATGGACAAGATATTATTGTAAAAGAAGGTTCATCTGTAAAAGTTGCTCCGCAAGCAGCAAGAACTATTGAAAATACTTCTGATAATGAGTTTCAATTTATTTGTATACAAGCAAAAGCAAATTCTTTAGAACAATACGGCTTTGGCGATGGAGAGCTTTGCTAATAAAAAATATTTTGGGGGTATAAAATGCCCCCTAATTATTTTCTAAATTTTTAATATAATATTATTAAGGAGTAAAGCAATATGAAAAAATGCAAAATTACAGTTTTGAAAAAATACTTTGATAAAGAACTTTCAAAACAATATGGAGTCGATGGTTTAACAGCTTGTCCAATGTTGAAAGAAGGACAAGAGTTTTATGCAGATTGGGAGTGTCCTGAAGGATTTTGCAATGAAGCTTGGAAAGCTATTTATCAATATGTATTTGCTCTTTCTCACGGAATTAAAGATGTTTTTTATTACGGAGATTGGATTAAAGAAAAAGGAGTTGCTATTGTAAGTTGCAATGATGGATTAAGACCGGTAATCTTCAAAATAGAAGCTACTGACATTGATTCTAAACCCAATAATAATTAATTTCTTTTATGGTTTTCTCCCCATTCACAAAGAGAATATAAAATCGGAATAAAAGACCTACCTTTTTCGGATAAATAATATTCAACCTTAGGGGGAATTTGTGCGTATTCTTTTCTTATGATTAAATCATCTTTCTCAAGTTCTTTTAATACATTACTTAGGGTTTTATGTGAAATCATTTTTAAATATTTTTGTAGTTGATTAAATCTGATTATATTATGCCTGTATAGTGCATATAAAACTGTTAGTTTATATTTTCCGTTAATAAGTGATAGTGTATAGTTAAATCCTGTATCTTCAAAATTTTCGACTTCTTTTATGCAATCTTTTTCTTTAATTATCATATTACTTCCTTAAAAGTTATTAGGTTACCTAAATATCCGTACTTGAATAAATTACCCTTACAATTTATCATAATAGGGTAAAAAAATAAAGGAGAATATATGAGAGAACAAATTGAAGAATTCAACGCTGTTGAAAATTTAGCAAGAAAATTTATAGAAGCAGTAAAAAAGGGGGATAGTAAAATTGTAAAACCTTATTTTTATGAAAAAGCAAATTTTTTTGGGCAATTAAATGAAAAAGAATATCAATCAGGTTCAATTCAAGGTTTTTACGATACAATTGATAAAATGGGACCTTGCACAGATGATTATGTTGCAAGAGTTGACGTCCTTACAGTGGAAAAAACAATCGCTGCAGTCAGAGTAATAGAAGACAATTGGCACGGATATAAATTCACTGATTTATTAATTATGAATAAAATTAACGGTGAATGGAAAATTGTTGCTAAGGTATATGATACATTATCTTATGATGAATAGTGAATAAAGCGAGGTGATTTCTGCCCACCTTGCGTAAATTTTAGTTAATACCGTAAAATCATAGGTTTTTTATAAATAATATTTTTTCAAAAAAATTATCATCAAGTGGTGTTCCCATGATTGATTTAATAGCTTAGAGTACGGAAATCTTCTAAAAATTTCTTTAGCATTGTTGGTAAATCTTTTTTGTCCCAATTGATGGATACTTCACAATCCATGATATAATAATCACAAAAGATGAGCTTGATAAGATATGGAACAAAAAATAAATAAAAAAATTATTCTTAAAATAATACTCTATGTTATTTTTTTATGTTTTAACGGATACTTGTTTTTTGTTAATTTAGCTGGTGTAATTCCTATGATTTTATTAAGCCCATTTTATATGAATGAAGAATTAAACGAAATATTAAATAGCCATTTTGACATACTTTTATTCATTCCTCTATGTTCTCCTTTTGCTTCATAT
>CALVET010000056.1 GCA_944326675.1 Candidatus Gastranaerophilales bacterium | reverse complement strand
TCCTCAACCAATGGAATGTAACTACTTTTTAGAAGAAGAATTTGCGAAAGCAATAATTGAAGCAAGTAAAAAAGTATACAATATTGACCCTCTTCATATGGTGGAAGAAGCCAAAAGAAATGGCGATAAATACTGGCCAAGCGGAGGCTCATTTGCCTGCAATAAAGAATGGCTTGGCGGCTTTGTTGATTGGATTGAAAAAATGAAGCCATTATTGGTTGATGACCCAAAAGTTTCACATAATATAGAAAGAGCATTTAAGATATATAACTTAGCGCATAATGTAAATGAAATACATTTAGATGATGTATTAGAGCACATATACAATTGCTCGCATGATCAAAATTACAGAACCGAAGAAGCAGACAAATGGCATAAATCGCGTTTTGAAAAATATATAAACGGAGAATTATTTGATAAAAAATCAAATTTCTGCAAAAAAATATTTTCAAAAGAAAAAAATGATAAACATAAAATATTTAAAATTCTTGGTATTAAACTAAAATTCAGGAGAAAATAATGAAATCAATAATATTAGCAGGCGGCTCAGGCAGCCGTTTATGGCCCTTATCAAGAGAAGAATATCCAAAACAATTGTTATCACTTGAAAAAGATGAAAGTCTTTTACAAATGACATTTAACAGGCTTTGTGCTTATTCAAATCCTTCAGAAATAGTTACTGTTACAAACATAAAACACTATTCGAATATTAAATTGCAATTAAATAAAATTGACACAAAAAATGTTGTTATAGCGGAACCCTTTGGCAAAAATACGGCTCCTGCAATAGCCTCTACTTTGAAGTATTTTATAGAACAAAACTCATCAGATGACATTGTTTTAATAGTTCCATCTGATCATTTAATAAAAGATACAGATAAATTTAATCAAACGGTTGAAGAAGGTAAAAAACTTGCTGAACTTGGCTATATTGTTACTTTTGGCATAAAACCAACTTATCCTGAAACAGGATATGGTTACATTAAAACAAAAAAAGAACTTTCTTTTGGATATGAAGTTGAAAAATTTGTCGAAAAACCAAACTTAGAAACCGCAAAAAAATACCTCGATAGTGGCAACTATTATTGGAATGGCGGTATTTTTATGGCTAAAATTTCAACATTTATGGAAGAATTTAGTAAATATGCGCCTGAAATTTATTCAAAATTAGACGAACTGGATTTTTCAAATTCAACTCAAATTGATTATTCAATTTATGAAAAAATGCCTTCTATTTCAATAGACTATGCAATTATGGAAAAATCTCAAAAAATAGCTTTGGTTGAACTTCAATCAGACTGGAATGATTTAGGCTCTTGGCAATCATTGTATAATGTTAAAGAAAAAGATGAAAACGGAAATGTTTTAACAGGCAGCGTTGTTGTTGATAATGTAAAAAATTCATTTATCTATTCACAAAAAGAGGTGGTTGCTGTTTCAAGCTTGGAAAATATTATTCTTGTTGAAACAGAAGATGCAATCATGGCTTGCAAACTGGATGAATCCCAAAACGTTAAAAAATTATATGAAAAATTAAAAGCCAAAGAATCAGATACTATAAAACTGCATAAAACCGTATTTAGACCGTGGGGCTACTATACTTGTTTAAACAGAGGCGAGGGTTATTTAACAAAAACAATTTGCGTAATGCCAAAACATAAACTATCCGTTCAATCCCATAACCACCGCTCAGAACACTGGGTTGTTTTGGAAGGTAGGGCTTTAGTTTTAAAAGACGGAAAAGAGTATATAATTAATGCAGGTGATAGTATTGATATTCCACTAAAAGCAATACATTCTCTGCAAAATCCTTATGATAAAGAATTAAAAATCATAGAGGTTCAAAAGGGTGACTATATTTCAGAAGACGATATCATAAGATATGAAGATTGTTACGGAAGAGTATAAATATGAAACTAGTTGACTTAATAAAAGAAAACAGATTTTTTATAAATTATAAGCGTATGTGGCCATATGTCAGACCGGTATGGTTTAGGGCGCTTTGCTCAATGCTTATATGTATTCCGATAGGCTCCTTAGATGCAATTATTGCACTGGCACTAAAGCCATATATGGATTTGGTAATGGTTGAAAAATCAATTCAATCGCCATGGTATATACCATTAGGAATTGTTGCATTTACTTCAGCACAAGGCGGACTTAAATATTTGTCCTCATATATTTCAACGTGGGTAGGCGGAAAAATAACAAACGGGCTTAAATATGATATGTTTAAAAAACTCCTTACTATGCCTACTTTGTTTTTTGATAAGAGAAATTCAGGCGACATTGTTTTTCAATTCAACAATCAAGCGGATATGGCCTGCAACGGTTTATTAGACAATTTGAGCGTATTTACACAAAGATTTTTCTCATCAGTATCATTAGTTTTTGTATTATTCTATAATTCATGGCAACTTGCCCTAATTGCTGTAATTGTGCTCGGTTGCGCCTTTGCACCTGTTGCAAAATTACAGAAAAAAATTAAATCAGTAATGAATAAAACAGTAGTTGCAGATGCTGCAATAATAACAGAGTACAATGAAGTATTTGCAGGCAATAAAACAATCACATCATACAATTTGGCTCAACATGAAACCAATAAATTTTATCATATTTTACAAAATATTTTTAAACTCAGAATTAAAATGGTACAAAAAACGCAATGGCTGTCACCTATGATGCATGTTATCGTATCAATCGGAATTGCAGCAGCAATAGGATATGGCTCACACCTAATAATGTCAAATCAAATTACCGCAGGTAACTTTGTTTCGTTTATCACTGCTCTGATTTTACTTTATACGCCTGTTAAAAACATTGGAAATAATTTAAATGCAGTTCAATTCTCATTCTTTTCAATTGAGCGCATTTTTGAAGTATTGGATTCCGTACCTGAAATTAGAGACAAAGAAAATCCGATAACCATGAAAAAAGAACACAATCAAATTCAATTTGAAAATGTATATTTTGAATACGTTGAAAATGTTCCTGTCTTAAAAAATATCAACCTATCAGTAAAAAGAGGAGAAACAATCGCTCTTGTAGGAAATTCAGGCGGCGGAAAATCAACTTTGGTAAACTTAATTCCTCGCTTTTATGATATCAAATCAGGCTCAATAAAAATTGACGGAATAGACATAAGAGATTACTCGCTAAACTCTCTTCATCAAAATATCGCTGTTGTTTTCCAAGACAATTTCTTATTTTCAGGAACAATAAGAGAAAATATATTATTAGGTAAAGAAGATGCAACAGAGGAAGAAATACAAAAAGCAGTAAAAATTGCATATCTTGATGAATTTATTGCAACTCTGCAAGACGGACTGGATACTCAAATCGGAGAAAGAGGAATTCTATTATCCGGAGGTCAAAAGCAACGCGTTGCAATAGCGCGAGCATTTTTAAAAGATGCGCCGATTATTGTTTTAGACGAAGCAACATCAGCTCTGGATAATAAATCTGAGGCAATTGTGCAAAAAGCAATCGACAACCTAATGAAAGATAAGACTGTTTTTATAATTGCTCACAGACTTTCAACAATCAAAAACGCAAATAGAATTGCAGTAATCAACGAAGGCGAACTTGTTGAACTGGGAACACACGATGAATTAATGCAAATTCAAAACGGACAATATAAAGCATTGTATGAAATGCAGTTTAAAAAACAAGAAGTACAAGTATAATAGAGTTTAAAGAATTTATAAAATCAGTTTTTAAACCAATTAATAAACGAATGTGATTTAACAAAATATTTTAATATTATTGGTATTTCAAACATAAGATACGAAAATAACCCAAATAAAAAATGGGTTATTTTATCTTATCAAATCAAACTTTATCTTAATCAATCATGACCCAATATATAAATAGGCAAATTGAATTTTTTAGATAAATTTAAAATTTCATTCGGAATTTCATTAATTGAATTAACCTTGGCAATTAGTGCATTAAGCTTTGGAGTATACAAATTAACTTCATTATTTGAAAAAGTAGCTCGAGATTTAATATCATCAATAAGGCTATCATTTGCACCAACAATTGCTTCTTTTACGTCTTTTGAGTTAAAAATTCTATCTCCAATTTTAATTTTTAATATATTATCTAATTGAGAAGGATATTTTAAGCCTTGGAGTTTAGTAAATAATTCAATATATTCTTCATCAGTAAGGTTCAATTTTTGTTTAATTAAGTTAGAAACATAAGATCGATATACATCTGTAAAATATACAGACTTTGCAAAATTATCAAAATCCTTCTTGCATCCGGAAAATATATCTGTATAGCACGCATTTAAAATATTTGCATTTTCACATTCCAAACTTACGCCAAAGACGCTATTAAAAAAGGTGTATTTATCTTTTAAAGAAATGTATGAAGCAGATAATAAAGAATCAAGACCTGAATTGACCAAATTACAAGCTATATCTAATTTTGAAATTTCATCATCAGGAACAACATGCACAAATAATCTCAAGTTCTCAGGGGTAGTATTGGGACTAAAGCCGTATTTTGAAAGGTCAAAGTTTTTGGGAAGTTTTGTAAAGTCAATAACTCTGTATTGTTGATTATTGTATTCTACTAATG
>CALVET010000055.1 GCA_944326675.1 Candidatus Gastranaerophilales bacterium | reverse complement strand
TTTACAAACAACCGTAACTCTGCCGCGTCTTTTAATGATTTGACAGTCTTTGCATATTTTTTTAACTGATGCTCTTACTTTCATTTTTTTATCCTTTATTTACTTTAGTCTATATGTAATTCTTCCTCTGCTCAAGTCGTAAGGAGTCATTTCAACTTTTACCTTATCGCCCGGCAAAATTCTTATAAAATTTTTTCTGATTTTTCCTGAAATGTGTGCCAAAATTTCGTGTTTATTTTCCAACTCGACCCTAAACATTGCATTTGGCAAAGATTCAAGAATTACGCCTTCTAGTTCAATAACGTCTTTTGACATAATATTCCTTATTAATCTTTTGCATTTACAATCATACATGTTGAATTTTCCTTTGCAAGTAAAAAAGGGCAAAAAATAGCGAAAAAATAGCCAATTTAACCAAAATATTAAAATAATTTTTTTAAACATACAACACATTTATTAAATAAAAAAGGTGGTAAATTCAGATTTTACAAGCCCTTTAAAGATTTTTTTTTATAAAAATAAATAAGCTATAAAAAACGTATATTTAAAAAAATAACTTTACATAAATTATCTTAACCTTGGCGGGAATGAAAAAAAATTAGATTTTATATATAATTTAAAAAAATACGGAGACAAAATGAAAAAAACAATTTTAAACTTTTTAGAACTTACAAGAGCTTATTCTCTAACCGTAACTTTGGCTTCTTGTGTTGTAATTTTATCATACGCACATTATAGCGAATTTTTCAGTTGGATAAATTTTATAATCATGACTATCGCCTTATTTATAATCCACATGGGGGCAAACTTATTTGATGATTATATAGATGTTAAGAAAAAACTAAAAGAAGGCATTGAACTTAACAATATCAACTTTAGCTCGTTTACCCCAAAAGCAAGACTTATTACAAACGGAACATATTCTCTTGAACAAGTCGAATCAATCCTTAAAATATTATTCACTATAGGAATTCTGACAGGAGTTTATTTTACAATGATTTCAGGCTTATGGGTATTACTTTTTGTAATATTAGGAGGGCTTTTGTGTTTATTTTATCCTGTTTCATCAAAATATTATCTTGCTGAAATTATAATCGGCTTAATTTATGGTCCGTTAATTATAATGGGCGGATATTTTGCTCTATGCGGAGAGTTTAACCCCAATTTGGCCTTATTTTCAACGGCAATATTTTTCTCAACAATTGTTTTACTTCACACACACAACATAATGGATTGGGAATTTGACATCAAAGAAAACAAAAAAACCCTCGCAATTTTATGCAAAACCAAACAAAAAGCGATTGAAGCTCTAAGATACATGATAATTGCTGCTTACGCCATTATTGTCATAGGAGTAATAAATTTAAACTTCAACCCAAATATGTTATATGTATTTTTAACTTTACCAATTGCAACAAAGTTGCTCGAATCAATAAAAGATTATATAAATATAAAAAATGTGAAATTTGAACCTAAATGGTATTTAGGATTTTTTGAAAACTGGAAAGAAATAAAATCCGAAAGAATTGACTTTTTTATGTTCAGATTTTACCTTGCAAGAAATTTTTCATTATTTTTTGCAATATTTGCAAGCATAGGAGTTGTATCGTAAATTTAGTGGGAAAATTATGAAAAAGATTATATTATTGATATTTTGCTTATACTTAGGAGGAATAATCATGTCAAGCGCTTTGGATAAAGTTGAAGAAAATGTTTTTAAATTGACAAGTTCGCAAATTAAAAACAATGAAATACTTCCAAATGCACAAGTATACAAAGGATATGGCTGTAACGGGGAAAACATATCTCCTCAATTAGCCTGGATGAACCCTCCTCCAAACACAAAAAGCTACGCCATAATTTGTCATGACCCTGACGCTCCAAGAGAAAATGGCTGGTATCACTGGCTTGTAGTTAATATTCCGTCAAGCGTAACATCTATTAAACAAGGTGAAAAAATTAAAAACGCAACCGAAACAATAACCGACTTTAAAACAGTAGGATATGGCGGTGCCTGTCCTCCTATAGGCCATGGTATACACCATTATAACTTCACAATTTATGCTCTTAATGTTGAAAAATTAGACATTAAAGATACAACACCGCCAAAAGAAGTTGAATCGTTAGTCATATCTCATTCCATAGCAAAATCAACAATCAGCGCATTATTTGAAAGAAAATAAACTTAAGTTAAAAAATAATCACAAATAAGCTTTTCTTTCTTTTTGAAAGTAAGAGCTTCTTTGATTCTTTGTCTAAAAGAAGGTTTATAGCAAAGTTTTTTATATCTGTCTACCAAGATAGCTTTCCTGACAATAATTTTGTTATACTCAATCGATTTTTCCTCATCAAAGTCGATATCAGGAGCAAGCTCTTTTAATCTTTTTTTGCAATTTAAAATTTCAACTTCTAAGGATTTTTGGGTATTGTTTTTCATTACTCTCTCAAAATTCTTTTCTATGGGGATAATCTTATCTCTACAAATACACTTTGTAACTTGTGTTTTTATAATACAACATTTAAAAAATTAAAACTCATCCATAATATGTAAAAACCAAAAGAGCATTTAGATGGACGATATTGAAAAATTTTATTAGACTAAATATAGTATTTTTGAATTCAAAAAAAAGTTTACAATGATTTTATGAAAAAGAAAGTTTATGCTTACCTTCATACACACTGGGACATTGAATGGTACAGAGATAAAGAAGACTTTACTCTAAGATTAATTGAAATTTTTGATATAATTTTAGATGAATTAAAGAAAAATAATGCCCCGTTTTTCTATTTCGACGGTCAAACAGCTGCATTAACAGACTATTTAAAATACAGACCCGAAAAACTGGATGAAGTCTCTAGCCTTATTAAAACCAACAAACTTGCAATCGGACCTTTTTTTATCAGTGCAGACAGTTATTTGATTAATTTTTGTTCAATGCTTAAAAATCTTGATTTAGGTTTAAAAATTTCAAAAAACTTCAATCAAAAAGATTTTATAGGCTATATGTCTGATATTTTTGGAGTTTCAAATTCAATTTTTGAAGCATTAAAACTGAAAAACATAGATAAAGCCCTGATTTGGAGAGGTGTTAATCCCAAAAAAATAGAAAATAACTGTAATTTTATTAAAAATTCAATCAAAACAACTTGGCTTGTTCAAGGATATTTTAATGATTTTTTCCATCAAGAAAATAATATTGAAAATATTAAAAATTACCTTGATAAAATTAGCAAATATTCTCCGGATACTATGCTTTTACCTATTGGAGGAGATCACCTTGGAATATTAACAAACGCCAATGAAAAAATTAAAGAAATAAACTCAAAATTAAAAGATTATGAAATAATCTTATCCAGCCCTTTTGAGTATTTCAAAAATACAAAATTCCTAAATACTACAAATGAACAAGAATTTCTTGATAACTCCAATACATATATACTTCAAGGAGTATATAGTGCAAGAATTTATCAAAAAACCAAAAACAATCAAATTCAAAATATGTTATCAAGAATAGTTGAGCCTTTTGACCATTACTTTAATTCTAAATACAAAAACTACATTGAAGAAATATATAAAACTCTTCTCTTAAATCACGCCCATGACGGTATTTACGGGTGCTCTATTGATGAAGTCCATAAGACAATTGATTTTAGACAAGAAAAATGCATGCTTATGCTAAATGCAGTCTTAAACAGACTCATTGGCGATTTCAAAAAGAAATATAAAATAACCTCAAAAAGCGTTGATAAAATAGGGATTTTAAATTTATCCAACAATGATAACATCAAAACCGTTAAAATAAGCGCGCCTTATTTAATGCAAAATGCGCAATTAATCAGCAAAAAAAGAGCTTTCCCAAATGAACTTTTGTATGATATTAATAAAATCCCCGTTACTGAAGATATTGTAGAAATATACACACAACTTATTGAAATTTCTTCTAATAAAAAATTTGAATTCAATACGGTAAAAATCAAAAAACCAATCAAAAAAACAAAATTAACCGACTCATCAATAGAAAATGAAAATATCAAACTTGAAATTAAAAATAATAAAATATTTATAATCAACAAAAAGACTCAAGAAAGCTATTTTGCTTTTCTTACAGACATTAATGATGAAGGCGACAGTTATAATTTCGCTCCAAAAGGCGAAAGAAAAATTCTTAAACCCAAAAACAGCAAAATTTTATATGAAGGCATTATAGAATCTGCACTTTTAGTAAATTATAACAACATAAAACTAAAGGCAATTTTAAACAATCATTCAAAATTTATTAAATTTGAAACTGAAATCAATAACAAATCCAAAAACCACAAATTGCAGCTAAATCTCAATCTAAACAAAAATATTGACTGCACAATAAGCGATGATGCAATAGGAACAATAAAAAGAAAAATAGACTATAACTATAATATTCAAAATTTCATGCCTGTAACAAGACCTTATGAATTAAAAACAAACGATTTTCCCATGCAAAATTTTGTTTGCGCAAATAACGCTTTAATTTTAACAAAGGGCTTAAACGAATATGAAATATATAAAAATGAACTTAGAATATGCCTCTTAAGGGCATTTTCAACCATTTCAAACCCCAAAAACAAAACAAGGGCAATTCCTGCCGGACCTGATTTAAAAACTCCGGACGGACAGTGCTTGTTTAAAACAACGGTTGAATTTGCGCTATCTTTTGGAAAAGAAAAAGAAGGTTTTAAATATTTGGATGAATTTCAGGAAAACTACGTGATAATAGACGGACAAAACAAAAAGGATATAAATATAAAATTAGACGAAATAAAGGAAAATGACTTTATTTACGGAATAAATAACAAAAAGAAAATTTGTTACAATATAAAAACCAAAAATATTTCTCTGATATAAAATACTTTTTTAGGGAATAAAAAAGAAAGAGAGATTAGTTTATTTAATGAAGGATTAAAGTGGAGACTAAAATTATGAACAAAACCCAATGGGCGGTTGAAATTTTTGAAAAATACGGCATTAAAACAAGTGTCGATAACAATAATATGATTATTATTTCTAATTACAATCAGCCGAAAGGCACAACATTTGAAGAATTAGGAATAAACGAAGACGAATTAATTGAAAATGTAATTGCTTGCGACGGCAATTTCGACACAAGAAAATCAAAGCTGACCACTTTTCCCCTTATTGCTTGCAGAGAATTAAGGCTGGATAAAGATACAAAAATAACAGAAGCGCCAAATTTAAAAGCTGTTGGGGTTCTATTAACCAATTCGCACCTTAAAAAACTGCCAAAACTGAAAACAGCAGGCTCAATCTCAATTGAAGATTCACCTATTAAATCTCTGCCAAAATTGAAAGAAGCAGGTATAATTATTGCACAAAATTCGCAATTAAAAGAACTTCCAAATCTTGAAAAAGTAACAAAATTATGCATTATTGATTGCCCTATCGAAGATTTAGGCAAATTGGAACAAGGTGAAGATATATTTATTTGCTCAAGTAATGAAGATGAAAAAATTAACATTCAGGCTCTAAAAAATCTTGAAACGGTAAAAAAATTATTCATTGCCAATTCAAACATAAAATCTCTTCCGAAATTAAAAAAAGCAGAAAAAATCGCGCTATATAACTGCGAAATTAAAAGCATTAAACCGTCTATAAAAGCTGAAGTTGAAATTGAAAATAAAATTTCAGATGAAGAATTAAGCAACAAATTTGACACCTTCACAGACTGGTATAATTCTGACTTATTAAATAAATCCATGGATTTATTAGGAAATATTGTAAACAAAATACAAAGCTAAACAAAATTAAAGTATGAAAAATAACTATGCCGCATCTTTGCGGCATTTTTTATTATTAACATTTTTATTAAGAAATATTAAAATAATATATACTTTTGAAATATCTTCCATAAAAAAGTTTTTATATATATGTAGATTGTATGGGTTAAATATGAATCAAGTTAACAAAGTACAAGTAAATAATGAAAACGACGTTCAAGCAAATAGTCAAAACAGATTTGAAATTTGCGAAGAAGTTGTCGGTGCTCTTGTTAAACAAAAGCTTCCGAGCACATTTAACCCCGACAGTTTTATTTCTAAAATTTCAAATGCATATAACATTACAACTCAAGAAGCTAAAACTTGTCTTAAACTTGCAATAAAACAACTTGAAGAACCAAAAGAAGAAACACAAAAACAAGAAGACACAAGATATGCTCAATGCGGATATTACTATCCGAGCAGAAATTCAAATTCATTAAACCAACCTCAAAAACACAATGACGGTATGGATAGTCTTTCATCACTCGGAGCATACAATAAATTAATGTTTGGAATAAAATAATGGCATAATATTATGAAAACAAATTTTTCCAGCTTGCAGCTCGCGCCACAACAAGAAGAATACAAAAAACTTCTTAGCGAAAATAAAAAAGAACTGCAAACGCAATATAGAAGTGCAATAGCGGAAACAAACGCTTCTTTGGCTCAAGAAGCAAAAAGTATCCAAAAAATAAAAGAATTATCACAACAGCTGCACACGCCTGCTGCTGATACTTTTGTTAAATCTCAAACAAAAAAATCAGCAAATGCACTTTCAAAAATTTTAACAACGATTAAAAAACGCTAGATGTTTTCAACCAAAACTATGGCATTTGCGCTAATTGCTCTACTTTCGCCAACAGAATCCATTTTTTCATTAGTTTTAGCCTTGATTGAAATTTGGTTTAATTCTAGATTTAATACTTGTGCAATATTTTTTCTCATCTCATCAATATATAATGACAATTTTGGCTTTTGACAAATTATATTTGAATCAATATTTATAATTTTATATCCTTCCTTAAAAAGCAATTTATTAGATTCATTTAACAATTCTAAGCTATTTGCGTTTTTATATTTTTCATTAGTATCAGGAAAATGATAGCCGATATCTCTTAAAGCAGCTGAACCCAAAATAGCATCAATCATACTGTGAACCAAAACATCAGCATCAGAATGACCTAATAAACCAAGTTCATAGGGAATTTCAACTCCGCCTATGATAAGTTTTCTGTTTTGTGTTAATTGATGAATATCATAACCTAAACCTATTCGCATAAAACCAAACTTTCTATTATTTTGACAAGTTCATTGCTATTTACGCTTTCACAATGGTATTTTGAAGCATTATATAATTCTTTAGAATTTTTACCGACACAAATGCCTGTGCCTGAAGCTAAAATCATATCTAAATCGTTATCTTGATCACCTGAGGCTATAACCTCATTGTCAGTCAAATTCCAATATTCTTTCAAAAATTTCAAAGCATTTCCCTTTGAAGCATTTTTATTATTTATCTCAAGGTATATTGGCGAACTTTGAACAATAGTCAAAACATCTGAGTATTTATTAATTAAATCATTTTTTATTTCTAGCATTAAATCTTTATCTTGAATTACAGCTAAAATCTTTGCAAAACCATTTATATCAACTTCATCAAAAGATTTTACATACTTATAAGTTGTGCCACGTCCTTCACAATATTGGCGCATGATTTCTTTGTTATCATCTTCAACATACAAAATATCGTTTGTGTAGATATGAGTGTGTACTTTTCTTTTTCTTAAATATTCAATAATTTCTTTTCCAAGCTCATTATTAATTAATGACTGCCACAAAACTTTATCTTCTGTTCTTACAACAGCTCCCTGATAACACACAACAGGAGTTTTTATGTTAAATTTATCGGCAACAAATTTAGCACCCATGTACATCCTGCCCGTTGCGATAACAAGCTTTGTATTACTTTTATTAATTTTATTTATCAATTCGCTCATTTCAGGCGTATATGAACTGTCATAATTCATTAAAGTGCCATCTATATCACTAATCCAAAGTTTAAATTTTGTCACAATATTACCTCAACAATTATTTTTATTATACAATAAAAATATTATAGGATATAAATAAGGAGCTTATAAGGCAAATGGCTGAAAAAATTGAAAGACAAAGACAAAAAGAACAAGACAGATTTGAAAGAAGAAAGAATTTTAATGCCGTAGAAGAAAACTTTACACCGGAACAAGCACATCTGGAAGCATCAAGATGTCTAAATTGCAAAAATGCAAGGTGTAAAACAGGTTGCCCCGTAAGCATTGACATTCCTTCATTTATTAAAGAAGTAAAAGAAAATAATATCGAAAAAGCAGGAGATATAATCCGCCAATCATCAATGCTTCCTTCTGTTTGCGGCAGAGTTTGCCCCCAAGAAAAACAATGTGAAGGAAAATGTATTTTAGGCATAAAAGGCGAGCCTGTTGCAATTGGGGCACTGGAACGCTTTGTCGGAGACAATACTTCAGCTAAAAAAGTTAATATTGTTCCAAACGGAAAGAAAATTGCCATAGTCGGCTCAGGTTGTGCAGGTATGAGCGCTGCAGCCGACCTTAGAAATGCGGGTTTTGAAGTATCCGTATTTGAAGCACTGCATGAACTTGGCGGCGTTTTAAGATATGGTATTCCGCCGTTCAGACTTCCAAGAACCGTATTGGATAGAGAAATTAAAGCACTTGAAGAAATCGGCGTAAAATTCTACAAAAATGTTGTTGTAGGTAAATCAATTACAATTAAACAACTAAAAGAAGAAGGCTATAGCGCAATATTTATTTGCTCAGGTGCAGGACTTCCAAAAATGATGCACATTAAAGGCGAAAACCTTAACAATGTATATTCAGCAAACGAATTTTTAACAAGAGTTAATTTAATGCACGCTCAAAGCCCCGATACTCCGACACCTTTAAAAGTTGGCAAAACTACTGCAATTATAGGCGGTGGAAACGTTGCAATGGATGCAGCAAGAACTGCTGTTAGAATCGGATATGAAAAGGTTTATATTTTCTATAGAAGAACAGAAAAAGAGCTTCCTGCAAGACTTGAAGAAATTCGCCATGCTAAAGAAGAAGGAATTGAATTTAAATTCTTGCATGCACCTGTTGAAATAATAGGCAAAGACGGTTGGGTTAAATCAATGAAATTTGAATTAATGGAATTAGGTGAACCCGACGCTTCAGGCAGACAAAGACCTGTTGGAACAGGAAAATTTGTTGAATATGACCTCGATAGCGTAATTGTTTCATTGGGAACAGGTCCAAACCCAATTATTCAACGTTCGGCAAACGATGAAAATATTGATCTTGAAACAGATAATAAAGGCTATATTATTATTAATGAAAAAGGCGAAACATCAGTTAAAGATGTATACGCAGGAGGCGACGTTGCTCCTTTAGGTCCTTCTACGGCAATTAACGCTATGGGAGCAGGAAAAAGAGCTGCAAAAACAATAATTGAAGCTCTTTCATAAATTGAATTGTAAAATATTAAAAACACCCTCAAATGAGGGTGTTTTTAATATGCAAAAAACAAGATTTTCAACTATGTTTGGCTAAGGTCGCCAAACAGCCTCAATTATCCTACGTCGCCTATCGATAGTTACAGCCTAAAAATGTCAATGCTCAACGCATTGCCATTTTTTACGGCTTACACTCCGGCTTACGCATTTTTGCTCCTGTGGGTATTTCGCAAGACTCACTAACGCTTTCGCTGTCGTTCGTTTGCTCAATTATCCTACGTCGCCTATCGATAGTTACAGCCTAAAAATGTCAATGCTCAACGCATTGCCATTTTTTACGGCTTACACTCCGGCTTACGCATTTAAAATTCATCTGTTTGTGCCATGGAAAAATTTCAAAAAGATGCCATAATAAAAAAGACTCAGGGAGTATTATTTAAAGGTTAAATTATGTTTGACGACAAAGAAACAGCCATCATCTGTATTGATATCCAAGAAAAATTGGTCAACATGTTGAAAAATTCTTCTGAAATTGCAAGCAACACCGTAAAACTAATGAAAGCTGCCGCAATTTTAAATATTAATACAATCATAACCGAACAATATCCAAAAGGCTTAGGTTCAACTATTGAAGAAATAAAAAACATTAAAAACTTTAAAACAATTGAAAAAACAAGCTTTTCTGCCTTGCAGACAGAAGAGTTCAAAGAGGAATTTGAAAAATTAAAAACAAAAAACGTTGTAATCTTTGGTATCGAAACTCATATTTGCGTATATCAAACAGTTATAGATTTGCTCGAAAAAGGATACAACGTCTATGTTGTAAGCGATTGCTCATCATCAAGAAGCGAATTCAATCACAATAGTGCACTTGATTTAATGAGACAAAAAGGAGCTAATATAACTACCTTAGAAATTGTATTGTTTGACTTCCTAAAAAGTTCCAAACACCCTAATTTTAAAGAAATTCAGGGACTGATAAAATAAATGCTTTACATTATAATGCCTTGTTTTACGCAAGGCATTAACATTATAAAAACTCATGACAGATTCAATTAACCTAAATACTAACGGTCTATTAAACCTACAAAGCGACGTAAGAATAACCTCAAACAATATTTTTAATGCTCAAGACGCGTTTGAAAATTCATTTGAGGATATTTTGCTTGAAGAAGTTTCAAAAGAACAACAAGAAGCTCAAAAGATAACAAATGAAATAAAATATACAAACCTTGGTATGCCGTCCGGCTTTAACTTAGACACATCCTTGCTTGAAGAAATTGAAAAAGGAGCCCGAGAAGGCCCCGATTCAAATGCATTTAAACAAAAAATGTGTGAAAATGCCTATTTAATTACTGAAAATATTATGAATTAATTTTTATAGGCAACAATTTCAACTTCAACCTTGGCTCCCTTAGGAAGTTTTGCTTCAACGCAAGAACGAGCAGGTTTGGATGTAAAATAAGTAGCATAAATTTCATTAAATATTGAAAAATTTCCCATATCATCTAAAAAACAGGTTGTTTTAATTACATCGTTAAATGAATAACCTGAAGCTTTTAAAAGTGCTTCGATATTTTTCATAACCTGTCTTGTTTGTTCTTCAATTGAGCCATTCAGAAAAACATTATTTTCAGGATTTATTGCAATCATTCCGGAACAATATAAAAAGCCGTTAGCTTTTACAGCTTGCGAATATGGTCCAACGGGCATAGGTGCATTTTTTGTATATATAGTTTCTTTCATTTTTTCTCCTTACTGAATTACCGATAAAATATGATAACCTTTTTGAATCAAAGCTTCTTTTATTTGATTAAAATGTTCAAAATCCCTTGTTTCCATCGAAATTTTCAAATAACAATCGTTTATATCGGTACCTTCTCCACCTTGATTATGACGTACTCGAATTACATTTGCACCATATTGAGCAATAATTGTACTTACTTCTTTTAATTGCCCCGGTTTATCCAATAATTCAACCGTTATATTTGAAATTCTGCCGGTTTTTAATAAAGCCCTATTTATAACACGCGACAAAATATTAACATCAATATTTCCGCCTGAAACAATGGCAACTACATTTTTATCTTTTAAAGGAATTTTATCAAACATTATAGCTGCAACAGATAATGCGCCTGCACCTTCTGAAACCATTTTTTCTTTTTCCATTAGAGCTAATACAGCGCTTGCTATTTCATCTTCTTCAACCAAAACAATATCATCAACATATTCGCAACAAATTTCATACGTTAGTTTACCCGGAAGTTTAACAGCCGTGCCATCGGCAAAGGTGTTTACCATGTGCAATTCTTTTCTTTTATGCTCTTTAAAAGATTCATACATTGAACCTGCTTTTGCAGCTTGAACCCCATAAACTTTGCAGCTTGGTTTGATTTGCTTAATTGTTGCAGCAATTCCTGATATCAAACCGCCTCCGCCAATAGGAACAACAATTGCATCTACTTCATCCAGTTGTTCCAACACTTCAAGCGCAATTGTCCCTTGACCTGCGACGACATCAATATCATCAAAAGGATGAATAAAAACACCGTCTGTTTCTTTTTGAAATTTAACAGACTCATTATAAGCATCATCATAAACCCCGTCAATTAAAGCAATATCTGCTCCATAGGCTCTTGTTGCTTCAACTTTAGATAAAGGTGCAGTTGCAGGAATAAAAATTGTAGCTTTAATATTATTTTCTTTGCTTGCAAGCGCCACCCCTTGAGCGTGATTTCCTGCCGAACAAGCAATTACTCCTTTTTTCTTTTGTTCATCCGATAACTTAGAAATTTTATAATAAGCGCCTCTTAATTTGAATGAACCTGTTAACTGAAGATTTTCAGACTTTAAAAAAACCTTATTACTTTTTGACAAAAAATTTGAGTGAACTAAGCTTGTTTTCCTTGCGACCTTTGATAATACTTTCTTAGCTTCATAAACTTTTTCCAACGACAATAAACTCAATTTTAAAACCTTTCTATTTATATATCAATACGGGCGCTTTGACTTCTTGAGGTACAATGATAAACGATTTTGCCGCAATTTTTATTGCGTCATTTAATTTTTCATCATTTACTTCATCATAATACAATTTCATAATTGTTTCATCTTTTTTAACATAATCACCAATCTTTTTATCCAAGATTACACCTGCACCGTAATTGATTTTATCTGATTTTTTATCTCTTCCTACACCCAGAAGCTTTGCGCTATGCGCAACATCAAGTGCATCCAATTTCGAAATATAACCATCAGATGAAGCTTTAATTTCGTAAATATTTTTCCCGATTTTAAATAGTGAATAATCATTTATTACGTTAGGGTCTCCTCCTTGCGCAACAATAATTTCTCTAAATTTATCCAATGCCAAATGATTTTTAATAACTTCATCAACCATGGTTTTTGCTTCATCATAGGAATTTGCTTTTTTACAATTAATCAATGTTTTAACAGCTAGCTCCATAGTAATCTCATATAAATCGGAAGCATAATTTCCTTTTAAAAACTCAATTGCCTCGATTACTTCAAGGCTATTCCCTACGCATTTTCCCAATGGCTGCTCCATTGAGCTTATTACTACATCAATTTTTCGATTTAAAAGCTTACCTGTTTTAATCATCAAATCTGCTAATTCTTTTGCCTCCTGAGGAGTTTTCAAAAAAGCTCCGGAGCCATATTTGACATCAAGCACAATAGATGTTGCACCTGACGCGATTTTCTTAGATACAACAGAAGCGCAAATTAAAGATTTATTATCAACCGTTGCGGTTACATCTCTAAGCGCATAAATTTTTCCGTCAGCAGGTGTTAAATTAGGACTTTGAGAGGAAATGGCAACTTTAATTTTTTTTATTTGATTAAAAAATTCATCATTTGTTAATTCACACCTAAAATTAGGAATAGACTCCAATTTGTCTATTGTTCCCCCTGTAAAACCCAATCCCCTGCCTGACAATTTAGCCGTATAAACACCTAATTGCGCTAAAATCGGTATTAAAACAAGAGTAACTTTGTCCCCTACGCCGCCTGTAGAATGTTTGTCTGCTATATCACTTGAAATTGAAGAAAAATCTAAAACATCACCTGAATTTACAAAACTTTCTGTCATATATGCTGTTTCTTCATCAGTTAAACCGTTAAAACAAACAGCCATAAGCCAAGCAGACATTTGATAATCCTCAATAGCTCCTTTTGTATAATTTTCAACAAGAAAATCAATTTCTTCTTTAGTGTGCGCAAGGCCATCTTTTTTCTTTTGAATTAAATCAACTACTCTCATTTTATTTTCCTTATTTGTGATACGGCTCGTTATTTAAAATTTTATAAGCTCTATAAATTTGCTCCATTAATATTAAAACGGCTTCCTGATGTAAAAAAGTTAGCTTTGACATTGAAAATCTATAATTTGATTTTTCGCGAACCTCTTTTGCTAAACCATAGGCTCCGCCAATCAAAAACAAAATTTCATTATAATAGCCGTCCTTTTCAATATCTGCCAATTTGTTTGCAAATTCTTCACTTGAAAGCGATTTCCCTTCAATTTCCATTGTAATTAAAAAAGAATTTTGCTTATTTTTAATATATTCTAAAATACTGTTTACTTCAACAACTTCAACACGTCCTAAAAGGCGCTTTTGATATTCAAAAACGCCTTCTTTATAAAAACTTTCTTTTAATTTTGCCTCAAGAACTACTTTTATATTCAAGCTTGTGCCTTTTCTTCCGTGCCACACAACAGTTCGTAATTCAATTCATTTTCATTATCTGCAATAATAGCTGCAACAACAGCATCAGATGTAACATTGCATATTGTTCTCAACATATCGAAAAATCTTTCGATTGTAAATAATAATGAAAAACCGACAACCAATTGTTGAGGAGTCAAACCAATGCCGTTTAAAATTAAAGCAATTGTAATCATGCCGGCACCGGGAATACCCGCTGAAGTTGAAGATGCAACTATTGCTAACGCAGCAATTTCAAATATCAGCAATGGAGATAAGTCAATTCCGTACATTTGAGCTAAAAACATAACAGCAATAACTTGAATAATTGCAGTTCCATCCATATTTAAAGTTGCACCTAAAGGAAGTACAAAAGAACATACTTTATTTGAAATACCTCTTTTTTCGCAGCATGTTATAGTCAAAGGCAAAGTTGCAGAAGAAGAAGCCGTTCCAAAAGCCACCATTATAGCTTCTGAAATTGCAGCATAAAGTCTTCCCACCGGAACTTTTGAAAATATTTTAAGCATTAAAGGATAAATAATAAAGAATTGAATAGCTAAAGCTAAACAAATCGCAACGGCATATTTTGAAATTACACTGAATATTTCCACGCCAAAACTTGAAACCGCCGTTGCAGTTAAAGCAAAAATACCGGGAGCAGCAAGATACATAATCCAATCAGTTACTTTCATTGTTGCTGCAAATATACTTTCAAAAAATGAAATTAAAGGACGTGAAATTTCACCTGCTCTTGTCAATGCAACCGCAAAAATTGAAACAAAAATAATAACAGGAATCATGTTTCCGTTTGCAAGAGCCTCAAAAGGATTTTTCGGAATTAAATCCAAGAAAATTTGAACTAAATTCTCCTTTTGATATTGAATTGCTTCTGTAACGCTTCCTTGAACATTTTGAATAATATCAGGATTTACAAGGCTTTGTGCATTAAGACCGGGTTGAAGAATAATAGAAATAACAGCAGCAACAGAAACAGCTAAAACCGTTATTATGCCGTAGTATAAAATCATTTTTGAACCAAACTTTGCAAGCTGTTTGGAATCTCCAATATTAGATACGCCTATGATAATCGCACTGATTACCAAGGGTAAAACTACCATTTGAATAATGTTGATAAATGCTTTAGCGATAAAACTTAATATTGAATATACATGTCCGTATGAGTCTTTAGGGAAAAATAATCCGACCAATATACCCAATATAAGCCCGATAAATATATGCCCGTTACGTTTAATACCGAGCAATAAGGCAATTATTACCTGCATATGTAAACCCATATATTGCTTTTACTCCATAATACTGTTTCGTTTTATTCTACTACTTTTTAAAGTTTTTTGCAAAAAAATTCCAACAATAGACTGATTTTAAAGACTTATATAAAAGCTAAAATCAATCTATGGAAAAAAATGAAAATGCTAAACCGTATCTGGGTATTTTATTTGAATGTTGCAATGTATATGGAAGAATATACAAAAACAAAGAAGGAACACACTATCAGGGAAGATGTCCAAAATGTATGCGGTTAATTAAAATAAAAATCGGAGAAAACGGCACAAATACCAGATTTTTTAAAGCATATTAAATAAAATCCTCTTTTTGAAAACCAAAAAGAGGAAAATACAAAGGAATAATTTGATTTCTGTTAGCTGTTAAAAGTCTTAAATACGGAATTAATAGTATCTTCAATAACCTTAGATATAGATTCCATTTCTGTTGAAATTGCCTTTTGCTCAGTATCTAGCTGATTTAATTTAAGCTCAAGGCTCTTATCTTCTGTTTGAATTTTTTCAGTCTTTTTATTTATTTCTTCCACTTCTTTTTCATACATTGCCTTTTCGTAATAATACTGATTCATTGCATCGGTATATGCCGTATTATCTTCGGTTGTACCAGTTGTAATTGAATAAGTATTATTCATCAATTCAGGAGCATCATCACAGCTTATTATTTGAATAGCTGATAATCTTCCGCTTGAATCTTGAGTCAATGCAGCTTTAGCTTGAACATTTTGAGAAGTTTTTTGCGCACCTTGATAATCAAATGTATAATCGCCATAATATCTCAATTTGCCATCTACATCTTCAAAAGCCGTAGAATTTAAATCGTCTTCAGAAGTATAATATGCAGTTCCGTTTACCATATACATATAAAATGTACCTTCGCTCAATCCTTGAGATTTCATAATTGTAGATAAACCTTGATATTTTTCATAATCTGAAGAAATTTTTGTTATATTTGAATTATCTAAATCATTAACATCGTATGTATATGTATTTGTGCCAATTTGGAAATTTAAATAATTGTAGCTGCCGTTTCCGTCTTTTTGTGCTGTTGTAACACAATCTTTTGCTTGATATGTATACGCTTTTGCAACTTCTTGTTGATATGAAAGAACTACATCGTAATATCCGTCATATTCACTTCCGTCTGTTATTTTAGAAAAACTTTCGATACTATAACCTTCACTTGTTGAATCAAGAGTGTAGGTTGTTTTGGTATAATCTGCAACTGAAGGCGGAGTTGGCACATCTAATCTGTTATAGTCTTCATATAAACCCATAACTTCATTAGACAGAGCTGTTCTTGCCTGATTTATTTGTTGCCCTTGATATTCAATGTTGCTCTTTCTTGCAGTCAATCCAAGAAAACGAGCTTGACTTGCCGCTAATCCCATATTGTCACCTTTCCTTCGTATTTATGTTCTTATTAACGGCATAGAAAATATAATTCTTTAGTATTATTCTATTTTTGTTTACATTTGTTAACATATTAATATTAAACCCTTTGTATAATATAAGCTTATATAACTTAATGATTTTGAAAGAAAAGTCAAAATGAATAATTTAAAATTCATAGATAACCACACCCACGGCGCATTTGGCATCAATTTTAATTATGGCAATTATGACGAAATTAAAACCGTTTTAAAAAAACTGTATCAACTTAACATCAAAGGAATTTGCCCGACTTTAGTCGGCGAAAGTGATTTAAACATCCAAAAACAGCTTGCCGTCTTTGAAAAAATCAAAAACGAACAACTTAAAAATCCGCAAAATGAAACATTTATAATAGGTGTCCATCTTGAAGGAAGCTTTTTAAGCAAAGAAAAATCAGGCATTCAAGATAAAAGTGTTTTTAAAATTCCTTCAGTAACTAATTTTAAAGAATTAGTAGGAAAGTATGAAAAAATAATAAAGATAGTTACAATTGCACCCGAAAACGACATCGATTTGATTGAATATTTAAATGAAAAAAATATTATAACTCAAGCAGGGCACACAATCGGACAAAATTTAAAAAATTGCAAAGGCACAACCCATCATTTTAATGCAATGAATCCGATACACCACAGGACTCCCTCGATTGCCCTTGAAGGTTTAGTTAATGACAATATTTATTGCGAAATTATAGCCGATTTAATTCATACAAATATTGATATTATAAAATTAATGCTAAAAACAAAACCAAAAGATAAGATTATCCTAATCAGCGACAGTCTCCCGATAAGTCATTACGACAAAGAAATTATCTTTTGTAATAAAAAAATATATCCGACAGGAAAAGATGAAAATAATACATTAGCCGGTTCAATAAAAACTCTTGATGAAATATGTCATAATTTAATTAAGCAGAATATTCTAACAAAAGAAGATGTTAAAAAAATGGCTTTTGAAAATCAAATAAAATATCTTAACCTGATTGATAGCGAGATTGATATTTTAAATAGATGAAAATTATGATAAACTATTCTTGAAAATAAGGAAAATTTTTGAGGAAAATATGAATAAAAAAACAATATTATCAATATCTTTTGTTATTATGATGAGCTTAGGGCTTGTTCAATATGCTACAAGTGCACCGAGTCAAACCGCAAAAAAACCCGCGCAAACAACAAATGTTATTAACACAACGTCGCTAAATATAGTAAATAATCCATCAAAATATTTAAATAAAACAATAAAAATGCAAGCCACATTTGATAAATTTTCTACACTCGGATTGGATTACAAAAAAGCACTTAGACCAAGCGACAAATATATAGGTATATTAATTCAAAGAGACGATGTAATGGACCATGATATACCGTTATCGGAAATGAAAATATTTCTAAAAAAAGAAATGGCAGAAAAACATATAGATCTTGATTGCGGAGATAAAATCGAAATAACAGGAAAAGTTTTCTCAACAGCCCTTAACGACCCTTGGCTTGACGTAGAAAGTTTAACCGTAATTAAAAAAGTTAAAAAAGAAGAAAATAAAAAACAGTAACTACTAAAAATATTACAGAGTTGGAAGATGAGCGAAGAAAATAAAAAATATTTGACAATCCACGGGCATTTTTATCAACCGCCGAGGGAAAACCCATGGATAGAAGAAATTGAAATACAAGACAGCGCAGCACCCCACCATGACTGGAACGAAAAGATAACATGGCAATGTTACAGCCCTAACGGTGCTTCAAGACTTGTGGACGGCAATAACTCCATTATTGAAATTTCAAACAACTATCAATACATGAGCTTCAATTTTGGACCGACACTTTTAAGCTGGCTTGAAAAATACGCTCAAAATGCCTATCAAAGAATACTCGAAGCAGACAAAAATTCAATAGAACTGTATAACGGTCACGGATGTGCTATTGCACAGGTATACAACCATATTATAATGCCTCTTGCAAATCAAAATGATAAAATAACGCAAGTCATCTGGGGGCTTAAAGACTTCCAAAAACGCTTTAAAAGAAATGCAGAAGGTATATGGCTTGCTGAAACCGCTGTAGACGCTCAAACATTAGAAGTTTTGATTGACTGCGGCGTTAAATTTACAATCTTATCTCCTCATCAAGCAAAATGCATTAATAAAATAGGAGAACACAACTGGCAAGATGTGTCTTGGGGTACAATTGACCCTTCTCAGGCATACAGATATTTTGTTGAAGGAACAGATAAACAAAAATATATAGACCTCTTTTTCTATGACGGTTCAATATCTAAATCGGTTGCTTTTGATAATTTACTGCAAGACGGTAAAAAATTCTCATATCGCCTAAATGAAGGCTACGTTGAATCAAGAGGACACGCACAGCTTGTAAACATTGCAACAGATGGAGAAAGCTACGGACACCATACAAAATTCGGAGATATGGCTTTAGCTTACGTTTTAAGAGTCGGCGCAAAAAATCTCGGCTTTAAAATAACTAACTATGCTCAATTTTTGGAAATGTATCCGCCGACTTATGAAGTAGATATAAAACCAGTATCATCTTGGAGTTGTGCTCACGGTGTAGGAAGATGGATGCATGATTGCGGATGTTCAACAGGTGCTCAGCCTAATTAGAATCAAAAATGGAGAAAGCCCCTAAGACAAGCATTTGACTATTTAAG
>CALVET010000054.1 GCA_944326675.1 Candidatus Gastranaerophilales bacterium | reverse complement strand
AGTGCCGCTACAATACATTGCGAACCAAAATATTCAGCACACGTACTTATAAGTTCAGGGTTTCTGACAATAGCAGAATTAAAAGAGATTTTATCCGCACCTGCCTCTAAAATTGCTCTGATATCATCAAGAGAACTTATTCCGCCGCCTACAGTAAAAGGAATAAAGACCTCTTTTGCAACCTTTTCAACAAGCTCTAATATTGTTTTTCTTTTTTCATTTGTAGCTGTAATATCAAGAAAAACAAGCTCATCTGCGCCAGATTTAGAATATTTTTTAGCCAATTCAACAGGCGAACCAACTTCTTTTAAATTCTCAAAATTAACCCCTTTTACGGTTTTTCCGTCTTTAACATCAAGACAAGGGATTATCCTTTTTGTTAAATTATTCATTTTAACAGCCTAGGTTCATTTTTGAAAATTCAACAATTTTATTTTTGCCTGATTGCTTAGCATTATAAAGTGCGTGTTCAGCATATCTGATTAAAGTATTAGCATCTTCATCCACATCTTCCATGCAAGGATAACAAGAAACACCGCCTGAAATTGTAATTTGATGACGTTCTTCTTCGTTTGCGGGAATAAATTCCATCTTTTCTACATCGCTTCTAAAGCGTTCCGCAAAAATTCTGGCTTGTTGTTCCGTTGTTTCAGGTAAAATAACTATAAATTCTTCATCACCATATCTTGTTAAAACGTCTTCTTTTCTAACCAAGGCACTCAACATTTGGGCAATTTTTTTCAACAAAACATCGCCCCAATCATAACCGTACATATCATTTACAATTTTAAAATAATCAATATCAATTAAAAGACAAGAAACGGGTGTACCGTATCTTTTTGAACGAGATATTTCGGCATCCAGTCTGTGATGAAGATATTTTCTATTATATAAACCGGTTAATTCATCACAAATTGCTGATTTAACAAGGCTTTTTTTAGTTTCATAAGTTTTTAATAATGCTTTAACTCTGACATTTAATTCAATTTTATTTAAAGGTCTTAAAATATAATCATAAGTAAGCGCTCTTACTGTTAAATTATCCGGAATATTATCAACCGGAATTAAAACAGACGGCTCCAATTTTCTAACTGCACAAAATTCTCTTATTTTATCAATATCAAAATCTAAAATCAAAACGCTCGGATTGTACTGTTTATAATTTTCCAACTCGCTTAAATCAAATTCCCTAATTTGAACTTCATCATCAACATTTATTAAATTTGCTATTTCTGATGAACCGCTTTCACTATATATAATTATATTCATAATAACAATACTCCTTAATACTACTTTTTAGTATATCATGTTTTAAAATATAAAAATCTTAATTCATACATATATATTATGTACTTTAATTAAATAGGTACTAAACTTAAAAAAGTAGTGATTATATAGGCGTATCGTATTGTCAAGTCCAATCAGAAAACAAAATCCATATCATAATAGAGACTATACTTATGGTAATAGTTACAAATTAAGAGAAATAAAGCCAAAAAACAAAGCTTCAAGAATAAAAACAAGAAAAAAAGCAAAGAAAAATCTTATAGCCTCAATTTTTGCTCTTACGATATTAGCTCTATACGGTTTCTATGTGTGCCCGTATAACTACAAGCATTATTTCAGACCGCTTGTATTAAACCATATATTAAACAGAAATTTAAAACCTGATATTAGCCCTTACATTTCACCAACTTGGGAATATTTATATAACTCAAGTTTAATTAATGAACGTCTTTTTGTTTCAAAGGCACAAAAAACAAAAGAAATGACAGAAATTAATATCAACAAAGAATTAACTCAAACCAAAAATAAACTTCTTGATTTATTCAAAAAATACCCGAATATTCACCCATCTGTTTTTGTTTGGGAATATTCAACAGGTAACGGTTTTGAAATAAATGCGGATGAAGTATTTCCAAGCGCGAGCATTATCAAAATCCCGATTGCCTTTGAATTGATGAGATTAATTGACAGATCCGAAAATACGGATAACCCGATAAATTTAGAAGACAAAAGAACATTCAGCGAACAATTCAGAACGCTTGGTTCCGGAGATTTGCAGTATACAAGCGCAAACGTCGAATACAGCATTGATTATCTTGCAAACATAATGATAGCAAATTCCGATAATTCCGCTACCAATATGCTTTTATATGAAATAGGGGGAATTGACGGTTTCAACAGAGCAATGAGAAATCTCGGCTTAAAAGTTACTTCAATGGGCGGCTGGCTTCCGGATATAGAAGGCTACAACAAAACAACCGCAAGGGAAATGTCAACAATCTTATATAACATAGATAATCCAAACTATATCAATAACAAATATAAAAATGTTTTAAAAGAATACTTAGGTAATACAAGAAATACACACCTTTTAAAAGAAAAACTTCCGCAAAGTGCAATGATTTTACACAAAACCGGAGATATAGGCACAATGTTGGGTGACAGCGGTATAGTATATACAGATAACGGCAAAAAATACATTATTACAATTTTGGCGAAACGTCCGTTTAACGACTATAGCGCAAGAAATCTAATCCAAGATGCGTCTTTAATTATTTACAATGATGTAAAATCTTTGTAGTTTTTACTTGACTAGTTTTTGCGCTTATAGGATAATTAGCTTGGTTTATTGTGTGACTGGTTTAGGTAAAAAGAATAGGAGTGAACTATGAGAAAAACAACACAAGCATTGTCTATTACATTAGCCTTGTTTTTGACTTGTTCTAATGTTTTAGCTAAAGATTGCTGCAAACAAGAAAAGGTTGAAATTTACGCCCACCCTTCATTAATGAATGCTGATGCCACCGAAGTAAAAGACGCAGATTACGTTTATAGAATCGGCGGAAAAGTATTAAAACAAAAAAACAGACTAGGCTTCACAAATAAAGACAATACCTATGTGAATGCATTCTCTAAAGACCTTTTAAATACCATGAGTGTAAGAAAAGGTGACAGAGATTTCAATATCAAGATGCCTATCTCAAGAGCTGAATTAGCATTTATGTTATCTCAGGGCCTAAATATGAAAAATGTTGGAGTTAACAAAAACTACACAGATATCACAAACTCATATTGGGCAAACGAAGAAATCAAAACTGCTACAGCAGCTGACGTTATGATTGGTTATCCCGACAAAACATTTAAACCTGACCAAGCCATCACAAAAGCAGAAGTTTTTGCCACAGTTGCAAAATTAATTGACGTTAAATATATTAATGACGGCTCAGCTCCTGTTCTTAACGGAAAAACCATTGAAAACATTCCAACTTGGGCATACGGATGTACAAAAGAAGTTGTTGCTTCAGGCTTAATTGACAATCTTCCTGATGAAAAAACACTTCTTGAAGCTCCATATTTGTCAAGACACCAAGTTGCAACTTTAATCAGCGAATTAAGATTAAAATATAACGGACAACTTGTTGGAGACGCATTTAAAGGTGCAGGTACACCTGTTGCAATCAAAGTTAAAATGCTGGATAGAATCGACGCTAAACATTCAAACATCGGCGATGTTTTCCAAGCTAAAACAACACAAGAAGTTAGCGTTGGCGGTCAAACATTCCCGGCAGGTTCAATTGTGTACGGTAAAGTTGTTACTGTTCAAAGACCCGGCTTAGGACACCACCCCGGTTCAATCACTGTTAAATTTACAAAAATCAAAAACGGCGATTGCACTGTTGAATTCCCGAAAGAAATGACTTCAACTACTGCTGATTGCCTAAAAAATCCTAACATTTTCGCAAGAATTTTAGGACTTCCATTCACAGCAGCTGCAAGAACAGTTGGTGTTGCAGGTCGTTCAGTAGGTCAAGTTGTTAACATCTCGGCAAACGGCTTAGAAGAATATGGCGACAGATTATCAGATACATTTGTTGAAACATTCACAGGACACCTTGGACGCGGCGTTGCAAGCTTCGGAAATTCATTTGTTACACTTGGAAAAGGCGTATACGGAATTGTTAAAACTGCTATATCAGGTACATTCGGTATAATCTATGAAATTGGCGATGAATTGGTTTACACTATCGTTCCTTCAGTTTCAAATTCAGCAGCTCTAAATCCTAATGAAGAGCTAACAATTATTTTCTAATTATTTGAAAATATACAAAATAAGACCTGCGATTGCTCGCGGGTCTTATTTTATTATAAACGTATGTAAATTTTAATTATCCGACGGGGCTATCTTCTTGAAAGTTAAATTTTATGCTATAATATGTACCTATGAATAATGTTAGAAGAAAACGGATTGTAAAAAGAGGTCCCAAAAAAAGAAACATATTTCTATGTTTATTTTCAATGGGTGTTTCAGCAGGTTTAGCCGCAATTGCAGCATTTAATATTTATCTTGCGAGCTTGCCGCCTATTTCAAACTTTGAAGATATTAAGCCAAACCCCGTAACTACAATATACTCATCTGACGGTGAAGTAATTAAAACGTTTACTGCTTTTAAATTCGAAAAAGTATCCATAGATAAAATTCCAAAATATTTAAAAGAAGCAGTCATTGCAACAGAAGACAAAAACTTCTACAGACACAGAGGCTTTGACACCATGGGTATGGTGCGCTCAACCATCACAAATATTGCCTCAGGTGAAGTTAAACAGGGTGCTTCAACAATCACACAACAATTGGCAAGAATTTTATTCTTATCAAACGAAAGAACTTTTGATAGAAAAATTAAAGAGTTAATCATAGCACACAGAATTGAAAAAACTATTTCTAAAGATGAGATTCTCGAAATGTACTTAAATTCTGTTTATTTGGGTTCAGGAGTATATGGTGTATCAAGTGCTGCAAGAACTTTCTTTGATAAAGATTTATCACAACTGACTTTAGCAGAGCAAGCTTTAATTGCAGGTTTACCGCAAGCACCTTCTATTTATTCTCCTTTTGCCAATAAAAAAGCAGGCTTAAAAAGAAGAAACCAAGTTTTAAGAAGAATGTACAGGAATAAATATATCACACTTGAGCAGATGGAAGCTGCTCAAAAGGAGGGACTCCATCTATCAAATAAGCCCAGAATTTATTCCTATAACAAAGCTCCTTATTTTATAGATTTTGTATTAAACGAACTTAAAAACATAGGCTTTGAAGAACAAGAGATTTCGCAAGGCGGTTTAAAGATTTATACAACTCTTGACTATAAATCTCAAAATGCAGCACAAAATGCGGCTGTTTCTGCACTAAATGCAGCTAAATTAACTAAACCCGCAAACCAAATTGCGCTATTTTCATTTTCTCCGACAACAGGAAGAGTGTATGCGTATATTGGCGGTAAAAATTACGAACAAAGCCAATATGACAGAGTTTCAAAAGCAGTAAGACCTTCAGGTTCATCATTTAAACCGTTTGTTTATGCTACTGCCTTACAACAAGGTGTCAGCGTATATGACACAATAGAAGACACTCCTTTAACAATAAAAGATTGGTCACCTAAGAACTACGGCAAAAAATACAGAGGAAAAATTGCAATATGGCAAGCTTTAGCAATTTCATCCAATGTAGCAGCCGTGAGATTAATCAAAAAAACAGGGGTTGAGGCTGTAATTCAAACAGCAAGAGAAATGGGTATTACAACTCCGCTGGCAAGCGATATGACTATTGCACTAGGCTCAAACGGCGTTAAATTATATGATATGGTTGTAGCATACGGAGCTTTTGCAAACGGCGGCTACAGGGTGCGCCCTTATTCCGTTGAAAGAGTTGAAAACTCAAGAGGCGTCACAATATATGAAAATTCAGGCCCGAAAATTGTCAAAGTTATTAACTTTGAAACAGCGGCAGGAATGACTTATATGCTAAGAAAAGTTGTTGAAATAGGAACGGGAAAGGCTGCCAACATTGCTCAAAACGTTGCAGGTAAAACAGGTACAACAAACGATTACAGAGATGCTTGGTTTGTTGGTTTTACTCCTGATATTGTAACCGGTGTATGGGTTGGTAATGACAACAACTCTAAACTTCCGGGAATTACAGGCGGTGCTATGCCTGCTCGAGTATTTGCAAACTACATGAAAACAGCAATTAAAAACTTCCCTCTAAGTGTATTTGATTATCCTAAAATGAACGGCACAAACTCACAAAGCCCGATTAAAATGGATGATGTTGATGAAACAGTAGATGAAACAGAAGAAAAAACAGCAGACAAAAAAGCTGTTGAAAAAGAAACAACAAATACCTATTACAATGAACAAAATACTTCAAAACAAACCTCTCCAACACAACCAAAACAAAAACCTGTATTTGAAAACTCAAACTCAGGATTAATTGAATATGATGATGAAAAATCAACAAAAACATCTGCCCCTCTGCCGGGAGCATAAAAAATAATCCAATTAAAAAGCCCTTAAATAAGGGCTTTTTAATTATTTAACACTAAATACAACATTTGCAACCGCAGTAACTTTTTTATCAACAGTAGATGTGTCGTTAACACCCATATCAGAAACCATTGTTGAATCAGGCGGAGTAATTTGAAAAACTCCCATTCTCATTTGTCTTACCTTACCAACCCTGCTGTTTGCAGCGCTCAACATTGAAGTTGCTCTTTGTTTTGCGTCTTGAGTTGCCTCTTTTAATAAGTCAACTTTTATGGAAGCTAAATCCGAATAGAAAAACTCAGGTCTGTATATTTCTAAAGCTATTCCCTTATCAACAAGATTTTGAATATCGGAAGAAATTTCTTTTATTTTATCAACATCTTTCGATGTAATTTCATAACTTTGACTTGCATTATATCCTATTATTTCATTTGTACTATATCCGTTACCAACTGTTTTATATACGTTATATCCGCTAACGGGTTTAATCTCTATTGAATTTTTGTCTATCCCTTTTGAATTTAAATAACTCACAACCTCAGGGCTTTGAGCTTTTAATCTGTTAAAAGCTTCTTTTTGGGTTTTTGCATTTGCTTGCAAAGAAAAGCTCATTCTTGCACTATCAGATTTAACAACCTTAGAAGCAGAACCGGTTACTGTTATGCTTTCATTCTTTTGCATTTTTGAAGCAAAAACCAAAGATGAAAACAAAACACCGACGCTAATAATAGTTGCCGACAAAACAAGCTGAAATTTTTCCAATTTTTGCATAATACTATCCTCCTTTTATATACGCTACAACACATTATTATTTATCTATAAACATACAATCACCATAGCTGAAAAAACGATATTTTTCCGCTACAGCCCGCCCATAAGCTTCAAAAATCAAATCCTTGCCTGCAAATGCACTGACAAGCATAATTAGAGTTGATTTCGGCAAATGAAAATTGGTTATTAATTTATCAATTGATTTTATTTTATAAGGAGGGTAGATAAAAATATTGGTTTTATCGCTACACGCCTTTATTTTTCCATATTTTTGATATGTTGCTTCAAGACATCTTAACACCGTTGTTCCAACAGCAACAACCGAGCCTTTTTTATTTTCTATTAAATCTTGCGTTTCCTCGGGAATAACAAAGCTTTCATAATGCATTGTGTGTTCTTCGATATTATCAACCTTAACGGGCATAAACGTTCCCAAGCCGACATTCAATGTAATATAGGCTATTTTTACCCCTTTTAATCTGATTTTTTCAAGTAAATCTTCGCTAAAATGTAATCCTGCAGTTGGACAAGCAACAGAACCTATGTTTTTTGCAAAAACCGTTTGATATGTTTCTTTGTCATCTTCTGTTGCATTTCTTGTAATATATGGAGGCAGAGGAACAGAACCGTATTTATTTAATAAATCATATACATTTTCATTTTCATATATCAATTCTACAATATATTTAGGAATTTCATTTTCGTTATTTGCCTCTTTTTTTTCAATTAATTTAATTTTAAAATCAGACGATACATCAAGAATTTCACCTTGTTTTACCCTTTTAAAATTTTTTGTCAAAGCCTCCCATTTATTTGAATTATCATAAGGATTTAATAAAAAAACCTCCACTTCAGCACCGGTTTGCCTTTTTGCAATAATTCTGGCCGGATAAACTTTTGTATCATTTAAAACAAGCACATCGTCTTTATTTAAATAGTCAAGAATATTGTAAAAGTGTTCATCTTTTATTTGCCCTGTTGTCCTGTTTAAATAAAGCATTTTGCAAGACTCTCTATCAGCCAAAGGGCTTTGAGCAATCAATTCTTGTGGTAAATTATAATCAAAATCCGATGTCTTTAATTTCATTATTCTTTTAAATCCAAATGTCTTGCAGCATAAACTTCATCTACCCTTGAAACAGGTGTGGTTTTAGGAAACTCATGGAAATCCACTCCATCGTTAATTTCTTTTGAAATTTCAATCATAACATTAATAAAATTGTCCAGCACTTCTTTTGTTTCAGATTCAGTCGGTTCAACCATGAAGGCTTCATGTACTATCAAAGGAAAATAAATAGTTGCAGGGTGAATATTGCTGTCCATTAACCTTTTAGCAATATCAAGAGTAGAAACACCTTTTTCCTTTTTATCGGAATTATCTATAACAAATTCATGCGCGCAATATTCATCAAATGCAATATGGTAGTAATCTTTTAACTTTGATTTTAAATAATTTGCAGCCAATACTGCATCAGATGAAACATCTTTTAAAGATTTACCCATCATATAAATATATGTATATGCCTTTACTAAAACCGAAAAATTACCGAAAAATGCACTGACTTTTCCGATTGATTTTGGATTATCATAATTTCTTACATACTTTGTGCCATCAAATTCAATCTTTGGAGAAGGCAAATAATCTTTTAATTTTTCAACAACGCCAACAGGGCCTGCGCCGGGGCCGCCTCCTGCGTGCGGAGTTGAAAAAGTTTTATGCAAATTCAAATGTACTACGTCAAAACCCATTAATTTAGGATTTGTATAGCCCATAATTGCATTAAAATTAGCACCGTCATAATACAATAAAGAACCGTTTTTGTGCATAATTTCAGATATTTCAAGGACTCCGTTATCAAAAAGCCCTAAAGTATTGGGGTTGGTCATCATGATTGCTGCAATATCGGAATTATATTCTTCAACAATCTTTTTTAGTTCTTCTATATCCACATGACCTTTTTTGTCCGATTTTACTTCAACAACTTCAAACCCACACATTGAAGCACTTGCAGGATTTGTCCCATGGGCATTATCGGGAATTATAACTTTTTTTCTTATTTCATTTATATCTTCAAAATATTTTTTTATAACCATCATTCCGCAAAATTCACCATGGGCACCGGCACAAGGTTGAAGAGTAAATTCATCCATGCCTGTTATGATTTTAAGAAAATTTTGCAATTCATACATCAACTTTAGCGCACCTTGGCAATCTTCATCATTTTGATTAGGATGAAGCGAAACAAAACCTTCCTGAGCACTTGCCCATTCGTTAATCCTTGGGTTGTATTTCATAGTACAAGAACCAAGAGGATAAAAACCTTTTTCTATACAGAAATTTTTATCCGAAAGCTCTTTGAAATGCCTCATAACTTCTAATTCTGTTTTATCCTTTAAATTAATTTCAGTGGTTCTCTTTTCCATTTTAATACCCCATCTCACAAAGACTTTTTTACAATTATACAATAAAATTTTTATTAAGTTTTTGATTATATTAAGAAATGTAACAAATAAAACAAATTAAGCAATTATTATTTCAGTATATACTTTATATATATGTAAGACATAAATAACCCCTAAAAAAGTTTAAACACACTAATCACACACTAACCTTTCATCACGAGAATCAAGAAAAACAAGATTTTCAAACCTCTTAATTATTAAGAGGTTTTTTATTATATAAATACGCCCAATGGGATTCAAACCCACAGTCTTTGGCTTCGGAGACCAATGCTTTATTCGATTAAGCTATGGGCGCATAATACATTAATTCTATCAAATTTACGCTTTTTTATCTAATTTATTTTTCTGCCCGTCATCGCTTAATTTATTCATAATAGGATGAACAAGTCTTGTAACTATTTGGGGGGTAATAACCGCTAAAATTATACCTGATGCAATTATTGACATCAATTCATTTGCACCTTTTATTTTTGTTAACATTTTTTTATCGGTTACTTGTTTCAATTTTTCCTGATATTCTTTTATTGTTTTTGCATTTATAACATCGCAATCTTTTAATTGAGGAAAAAACTTTAATAATCTGAACGTGTTTTTCTTAATCGGAAAAATCAAAGCAAAAAATGCTGCCATGGAAAAAGATTGATATAATAATTCTTTTGTAGCAGAGTATTTTCTTTCTTCCAATGTAGCTGTTTTATCCAGCAAAGTAAAAGTAGGTCTTCCAACAGCCTTAAGACAGCCTTCGGATAAAACTTGACAGGTAGAATTTTGAACAAAATCAGCAGCAGCAGGATTAGTTAAAAAATTAACGATTAAAGACATTTAACACTCCCATTCTTGTTTTATCCATGTATTGAGTCATAGTATAAGGCTTTAAAGTAGTTTGCGTTGATGCTTTATTTAAAACTGCAGGTTTATTATCTTGAGATTTAACTTTAGATAGAACATAAATTAATTTATTTGTAATATAAGGAATTAAAGTTAATGCCAATAAACAAACAGACACATGAGAAATAGTTTTCTTAGTATTTAAATATAAATCTTTCGGATTTTGCAAAATCGGAAACTTAGCAACTATGCCTTCAAGCTTTTTAATGTATTGCTCTTGGTTTTTTGTATACTTTTTAGCACCCTCTTCCAAAAATTCATTCATAGCGTGATTTTTTATTGCAACTTTATCAATATTAGATAAGATTTTATAATCTTCACTATTAATATCAAGTTTATTTTCTTTTAATAAACCGAACGCTTTGTCTTTATAATATTTTGCGCAAATAGGAGCTGATAAATTATTCTTTACAACCCTTGTTATTCCGATATAACCCAATAGAGCAACTCCTTCAGTTAAAAAATCTCTCGTCAGAGCATAATTTTTTTGTTCTTTAGTTGATTTTTTATCAGACATTGTTGCAAAAGGAATAAAAATAAGCTTAAAAGCAGCCAAAGCAGCCGTACAAATCTCGGAATCATTTGATGTTCCGAGACGAGTAATTATCTTATCCACTGCTTCGTTTAAATTTTTCATTCCAATTTAATAATGCTCCTAAAAAAAATTTTTTGCACATTTTTCCTATCAAAGTTGATATTGGATTTTTTTAAAATAATCATTAAATTAATATATAAATTTGGTGAAATATGTTAAAAAGTTACTATGAAATTTTAAATTTAACCCCTGACGCCACAAAAGACGAAATAAAAAAACAATTTAAAAAATTGGCTAAAATGTATCATCCTGATATTAATTCATCTTTTGAAGCAGAAGAAATATTTAAACAAATAAATAAAGCAGCACAAATTCTTTTGGACGATGAAAAAAGAAAAAACTATGACGCCTTAAGAAACGTAAATAAGGAAATATATAAATCTCAAAAAGTTTATAAAAACTATGCTTCTTCAAATTATACTTTTTCGGATTTATTTTCTAAAAAAGAAAAACCCAAAGAAAAGAAAAAAGAAATTATTAACGGCAAAGACATAACCGTTAATGTTGAAATCAATTATCAAGAAGCAATTTTAGGCACCACAAGAACGATAAATATCGCACATTCAACAATCTGTCCCAAATGCGAAGGACACAAATTTGCCAACGGACAAAAATGTCCTTACTGCAACGGCTTAGGAGAAAAAACCGAAAACAAAAAAATTACCGTAAAAATTCCTCCGTCCATCAAAAATAAATCAAAATTAAGACTTAAAGAAGAAGGACAAAAAGGCAGAAACGGAGGGAAAAACGGCAATTTATACGTAGTTGTCAATATTATTAATGAAAAAGATTTAAAAATAGAAAACGGCACAGTCTATTATAACGCCTATATTAGTCCCTATATGGCAATTTTAGGAGGAAACATAACTGTTCCGACTCTTTGGGGAGAAGCAATAATTAAAATTCCGCCTTTGACAAAAACAAACCAAAGCTTTAAACTGATTGATGTCGGTATTTTAAATGAAAAAACAAACAAAAAAGGAGATGAAATAGTAAAAATATTAATTCAAATACCTTCTAAAATAACCTCAGAGGAATACCGTTTATATGAACAATTAAAAGAAATTAATTTAAAAAAGAAAAATGCAAAATACATTTAATACATATATTAAAGAAATTTTTTCATCAATACAAGGTGAAGGACTTTATGTCGGTCAAAAACATATTTTTGTGCGCTTTTGTAAATGTAATTTAAATTGCAAATTTTGTGATACTGATTTTAATATTAAAAACGCCAAAAAATATTCTATTGATGAACTTAGTGAAAAACTTAAATCTTTAGATGCGGATGTGGTTAGTTTTACGGGTGGAGAACCTTTGTTGGATTGGGAATTTTTAAAAGAATTTTTAAAAAAATATAAAAATAAACTAAACAAAAAAATATACCTTGAAACAAACGGCACATGTTATAAAGAATTAGAAAAAATTATAGATTATATTGATATTATCGCTATGGATATTAAGCTAAAAAGCGCAACAGAAGAGGAAAACAACTTCTCAATAAACGAAGCCTTTATTAAAACCGCCCTTAAAAAAGAACTTTTTATAAAAATAGTATTTGATGAAAATATATCAAATGAAGAAATAAAAGAAACCGCAAATTTAGCAAAAAAATACAATTTAAAGCTTATTTTGCAACCCAAAATGCCCATAAGTAAAAATTTAGATATTGAAGAAATTTTTGAAAAATTTTACTCATATTATCACAATATTTTTCTAATTCCGCAAACACATAAATTTCTAAATTTAGCGTAATATATCTTAAAAAAACACCTTATTATATTTAAAAAAATATTTAACGTGTAATAATGTTTTCTATGACAAATACATTAGAAAACAAGATAACTTTTAAATCAATAAAAAATACAATCAGCGAAAAATTCAACAAAAGCAACGAAACTCCTTTATTAGACGCTATGTTGAACTATAAAAAAGCACCCATGACAGGTTTTCATATTCCGGGACATAACAGAGGTCTTGGAGTTCATCCTAAATTTCAAGAATTGGTCGGTCAAGATGTTTTAAACATTGACACCACAGACGAATTTGATAATTTAGGAACGCTTCACCCTGCAACAGGTGCAATTTTAAAAGCACAAGAGCTTGCAAGCATTGCCTATGGCTCTAAAAAAACTTTTTTTGTAACAGGCGGTTCAACTGTTGCAAATTTAGCGCTTGCTTTTGCCCTTACAAATCCTTTTGAAGAAGTATTAATCGGAAGAAATTGCCATAGGTCTGTTTTAACAGGTTTAATCATTTCAGGCGCCAAGGTTAACTGGGTAATACCAAAAAAACTTGACGATTGGGCAATTTTCGGCAATATTGAAGCGGCTGAAATTGAAAATAAATTAAAAAATAACAGAAATATAAAACTCGTTTGGATTACAAACCCGACTTATGAAGGCGTTGTATCTGATATTAAAACAATCAGTGCAATTTGTAAAAAATATAAGGCAGCTTTAATTGTAGATGAAGCCCATGGCTGTTTATGGAATTTTAATGACACTCTGCCAACTTCAGCGCTTCATCTTGGAGCTGATGCTGTTGTACATTCCCTACATAAAACAGGTGGAGCTATGACACAAGCTTCTATGCTTCATCTTGGTAAAAATTCAATTTTTGAAGAAGAAAAAGTACGCCACGCTCTGAAACTTCTTCATACAACAAGTCCGAGTTTATTGCTTTTATCCAGTCTTGATGCTGCAAGAGCAAATCTTTCAAGCGCATACGGACAAAAAATGTTAGATAGGGCAGTTGAAAATGCAATGTTTTTCAGAAAAGAAGCTAAATCAATTGAAAATCTTTCGGTATTGGAAAATGATGTTAACATTGATATTACAAAATTATTCATCAAAATGAAAAATTTAACAGGACTTCAATTGGAATATATCTTGGAGCACGAATATAAAATTGAAGTAGAATCAGCCTCAGATGAAGGTATTTTAATATTGTCCAATATCGGAAACACGAAAGAAGAATTTGAATATTTAATTAAATGTTTAAAAGAAATTTCAACTAAAAAATACGAATTACAGCCTAAAAATATTAAAATTATGCCTTTGATTGACCCTGAAATAGTCATGAATTTAAGAGAGGCATATTTTGCTCCTAAGGAGTATGTTAAAAAAGAAAATGCAATAGGAAGAATATCCTCTGAAGTCGTTGCGCTTTGTCCTCCCGGAATTTCAATATTACTCCCCGGTGAAATAATTAAAAAAGAACATCTTCCGTATTTATTTTCTTATGAAAAAATTGAAGTAATTAAAGAATAAATAAAAAGCGCTCCTAGAGCGCTTTTATAATAAGACAATAAAGAGAATATTAATTAAAACTATTGACCCAAATATACAAGTGTTTCAAGCATGCTATTTGCACCCGAGAATACTTGTGAATTAGCTTGAACTAATCTTTGAGCCAAAATCATATTTGAGAATTGTTGAGCCAAATCTACGTTTGATGATTCCAGTGCTCCTGATACGACACCACCAACACCATTGACATTAGCAGCAGTATAAAGAACTTGTCCTGCATTTACACCAACAGAATATTGGTTATTTCCTTCAGCTACAAGACCGCCGTTATTTACAACTTTAGCCAATTGAAGCTGCATGTTTGCCGTAACCAAAAGATTGGGGTCAACATATAATGAAGCGTTACCTGAATTTTGAATATCATCATTAATTATATGACCATTTGCATCCTGATAAGAAAAATAAGTTGAGCCGTCATCATTTGCTTTAACCGTCAACACTGAACCATCTCCGTATGTAACGGTAACAAGCCCATCCCTTCCTACAGAATAGCTTTCATAATTTTTTGCATAAGGAGAAGCAACATCATCCACAAAACCGATTGAAGCAGATAAATTCATATCAGATGTCGAATATTTACCATCTACCATGGGCATGCTTGCTAAACTTGTTGCAGCTAAAAAGTTTGAACCGCCGTCTTTTTCATCTATTGTTTCAAATGCAAGTTTTTTGGCATCTCCTGCGGGCGTAAATGAAATTTTACCATCTTCAATGGTAGCTGTGAATTTACCGTCGTTATCATCATTAATTCTATCTACTAATGTTTGAACATCAGTCCCGTCATCAATTGTTCCAAGATCAACTGTAATTTCTGTCGGTGTTCCTGCGTCATCATAAGCTATAACTTTAAAAGTTCCGCCTCTGATTTGACCTTGGTCACCGCCAAGCCCGTTTAGTTCACTTACTTTTATATTTGCAAACTTATCAGCAGGTGTTCCGCCTTCAATTACCTTAATTTGAGTAGGTATCTTCATTGGAGTTGTAGAACTTGTTAAAGATTCAGTTGCATTCATGCCCAAAACCTTTGAACCATCTGCTGTACACAAATATCCGTTTTCATCTAAAGAAAAAGTACCGTCTCTTGTTAATAAAACTTTTCCATCCGAATTTAATACAGTAAACCAACCATCACCCGTGATTGCCATATCCCCGTCACGGCCTGTGGTATTTGTGCTTGAAGCTCCAAAATCTTTTGTAATTGAAGCACTTTGAACACCTACACCAATTTGAAAAGGATTAGTACCGCCTGAAACTCTGCTTGAATTTGTTCCTGTAGTATTTGTTTGATACCAAATATCTTGAAAATCCAAGCGGGAAGTTTTATAAGCGGTTGTGTTCATGTTTGCAACGTTATCCGAAACAACGGAAAGCTGCTGAGTTCCTGCATTTAAACCCGTCATAGCTGTAAATAAAGCTTGTGTCATTTAAATAGTTGTCCTTTCTTTATTGTCTTATGTGTAAATCAAATGATATTTTTTATATTGTGTTTGTACTATTTTCTGTTGAATTTGAACTGTTATCTTGAGAAGTACCGGAATCTCCGGAAGTACCTGAATCGCCTGAAGTATCGGATTTAATTCCTAAATACTCAGTAATTTTATCGGTAAAATCTTTAAAATTAACCGCCAAATACGAAAGTGCATCTTGTACAAAATTGTTATGTTCTTCTTGAGATGTACTTGTTGAATTTGAAGATGAACCTTCAGGATAAACTTTAGAAACCGAACTCAAAGGATACATTTTTCCGTCTATACTTACAGAAGCACCTGACGAATCAGAATAATCGATGTATTCTACCGTTCCTGTTGTAGATTTTCCAGAAACTACAACTTCAACTTTTTGTCCCAAAAGCGAATTTGCTTGGTACATAGATGAAAATTGAGTAAAACTGCTTGTTAGCGCTTCCATTTGTTCCAATGTAGCAAATTGCGCTTCTTGAGCCAACATTTCAGAGTTATCCATCGGATTCATGGGATCCTGATATTGTAATTGTTGAGTTAAAAGAAACAAAAAATCACTCGAATTAATAGAAGAGCCGCTTGTTTTTGTTGCAGTTGTCTGCTGCGAAGCTTCTCTTGCCGCAGTGGATTGATTTTGTGCTTGAACTAATTGGCTGCTTGTAACTGTCATAGTAATCCTTATTAATTTAAGTTATAACTTATTGTCTTATTCAATACGCTTGAAAAATCCTTAGCAAAATGCATATCATAATTAGTCATATCCGCTAAAAATTCTTGATTTTGTTTTTGATTTTGATGATTTTGTTTAGGGTTGTTTTGTCCGTTTGCGTTTTGATTTTGTTGATTTTGTTCATTAAAATCAAAATTTTGACTATTTCCCTGATAATTAGTTGAACCTTCTTGGCCCATGGTTTTAATTTGAATATTATTTACATTAACCCCTGCATCAGATAATTGCTGTCTTAATGAATCAATATTTCTTTCAATATAAGCTCTTACATCATCATTTTGAGCTAAAATATTTGTAGTTAAACCAAGGTGATTTGAAGTCAGCTCAATAGATAATCGACCTAAATTATGAGGTCTTAAAACCATTGTCAATTTTTGACCTTGTTCTTGCTGTAGTTGAGTTATTTTATTTGTTATCTGATTAAAAATATCACCTCCTATATCACTTTGTGCTTGAGAGGTATTTGAAGCTTTCATTAACTGTGCCGCATTTTTAATCATTGACATTTCAGGAGCCATATTATCGTATGTAATAGCCCCATGCACCGCAGTTAGCGTATTTAGTGATGAATTTTGCTGATTTAGCGCCATTTTAGCAACCTCATCAGCTACGGATAAAGCCCCTGATTCATCACTATTTTGCACGCTTATATCCAAAAGCATGTCATCTTGAAATGCATCTATAAAAGTTTGCTTTTGAATATTTACTTCAGATTCTTGTATGTTTTCTTGAGTTACATTTAATTCATCATTTGAAAAATCCGCCTCAATTATTTGTGATGTTTCATTATAAGATCTATCATAAGAAGCAGAATCATTATTATTGTTATTTTGGCTTAAATAAGTATCACTTTCAAATGAATCATTTACTTTTTTAAATACATCAGTTAAATCTATTGTATTTTTAGATGAATTACTGTTATTCAGAGTATCTTCTTTTAATAAAGGCTGAATATCGTCGCTTTGGACATTATTTTGTATATTATTAACAAAATCTTTAACTTTACTTATTATTTCTTCAGTTATTTTTTTATCTTGTTCAGTTTCGCTTTTTGTAATTTCAACATTTTCAGTTTGTAAATTTGAAATTTTATTTATAAAATCATCAATTTTTTTCTTGTTTTCATCAGATAACTTTTCATAATCAGATGTATTTTTAAAATCCTCAAATGCTTTTAATATTTCACTCATTGATTCATTTTTTTCTTGTTTTTGATATATTTCATCAGCTTCATTTGATGATTCAACTTCAAGAAATTTTTCATCTGGAATAGTATCGCTTAATTTATCTGTTTTATTTAAAATATTTTCAATATCGCTGCTAAGCTGCGCTACTTTATCGCTATTCAACTTAAAATCATCACTATCTGATAGTTTTAAAACATTAGTGATTTCATTTTTCAAATTTTGAATTTCTTTTGATAAATCTCTAACAACATCTGTATTAGAATTTTCAATGTTTTTTGTTAAATCGTCTAAATTATTCAATAAAGTATCAAGATTTTTAAAATCATTTTTTTCTATTGCGTCTTTAACTTCTTTAATTGTATTTTTTATATCTTCCAAAACTTCTTTTGTATCATCTTTATCGTAAGTTTTTTCAGTTAAATCATTATTAATTAATTCATCTTTTAAATTTATGTCTTCAGATAATTTAATTTCAGATAAATCATTTTCATTAACAGATAAATCATCTTTTGGAGCAATACTGTTTAAAAATTCTTTTGCTTGAAGAAGAATTTCATCATCATTGTTATAATTTTTTAGACTGTTATTTATAACATCTTTAATTTGTTCAAACGTTTGAAATAAATTATTTTTATTTTCTTTAGAAAGATCCAAATTATCCAAAGAAGAAAAAATTTCATCTATCGCATTTGGAACTTCATCAAGTGTTTCAACCTTTAATAAGCTCTCATCAATTTCACTTTTTAAATCTTTATTTTGGGCAACATCCACACCAAAAGATATTAAGACATTTGCTAAAATGTCTTTAATATCTTCCGTATCTTGTTCATCTAACTGAATATCTTCGGTTTCTTCAGTATTAGAAAAAACCGGTGACGACTCTACATGTGAGCTATTATTTATGTCTGACAATTCTTCTTGCTGTTGTTTTATATTTGTAAAATCTTCTTTAACGGTTATCTTTTCATTATTTTCAGATGTGTTAACTTCTACATTTTTAATTTCATCTTCTGAAGATTTCTCTGCTTCTACATCGAAATCAATATTTTTATCATCATCTGAAACAGTTGAAATATTTTTATCGGATGAATTTGTTTTATTAAGTCCTGATGTTGTTTCATTTAAATTTTTTGCTGTTTTTTCTCCTTGTGCACCATTTTTTATTGCAAGCTTATTTATAGAGCTTGTATTTGTTTTTGCGGCTTTTTTAACAAAATCAGTCTGCACTTTTTTTGTATTAGCATCTAAAGTACTAATTAAATTAGAAAAAGAATCATCAGCTTCTGTTTTTCTTGATGCTAAATTTCCACCCTTTAAATTTAATAAAATATCGGCTGTACTTGTAATATTTTCTGTATTTTGCGCCAAAGCGTCCGTCATATTTCTTTATTGTCCCAATCTTATGCTGTAATTCTCTTTGAATTAACTATATCGTCAATTTGTTTAATTTCTTCGCGTAAAAGTTCTTTGTTATACTCTTCTTTTTGTTTTTCTTTTAAATTTTCCAAAGACTTTACTTTTATATATGCTTCTTTTGCAATTTGCTGCTGGAATTTTAGCTCTTGAAATGTTTTTTCAATGATTTTTTCTTGAGTTTTAATATCTTGAGCAATCTTGTTTGAAAAAGCAGCATAATTCGCAATTATATTTGCATCAAAATTCCCCCCGAGATATCTTTCAGATTCAACTCTAACTTGATTAAGAGCGTCTTTCATCTGTCTTAAAACATCTTGTTGCTTATTATAAACATTCATTATGGAAGCAAGTTTTATTCTCTCGTCTTCAAGAGTGTGTTTTCTGACTAACAGAACACTCTCAAGAGTGAACTTGAACTTCTTCAAACTAATCCTATCCCCATATATCTAATCTACACATGATAAGATACAAAAGATGAGGTTTTTATTCATCATCTATTTTGTTGAAAAACTTTAATGCTTTTTCCAAAAAATAAACTAAATAGACTAGTTTTATCTTCCACCCATATAAAATAAAATATCGATTATTAAATCTGCAAATAAAATATATACAGTGCATATTATAGCTGATTTTGTAGTGGATTCCCCGACATTTTTAGCGCCGCCTCTGGTATTATATCCGACAGTAGCGCAAACAAGCGCAATTAAAGCTCCAAATACCACACCTTTAAATAAACTTATATAAATATCTTTTAAAAGCAACATAAGCCACACGGAATTAAAATATCTTATAGGATGAAGTCCGATTGAATAGTATGAAACTAAAGCTCCGCCTAAAATTCCGGTTAATTCTGCCAATAAAACAATACAAAACATTCCAAGAGCACCGGCAATTATTCTTGGCGCAAAATAATACCCTATGGGGTCAACTTTTAAAACTTCAATTGCATCTATTTGATTTGTCACTTGCATATTAGCCACCTGAGCAGTTATTGCTGTTCCCGCCCTTGCTGCAAGGGCTAGTGCAGCAAACCCCGGAGCGATTTCTCTAATCAGAGCAACGGCCAAAAAACCGCCGATATAACTATCTCCTCCGGACATTAAAAACTGTTCTGCAACTTGCAGCGCTATAACACAAGCCGAAATAAAAACAATCGACAAACAAATTCCCAAAGAATCAAAGCCGATAGCGCCCATTTGACTAAACACTCCGCTTAATCTTACATTTCCTTGCAGAGTATATTTTAAGGCTTTAAAGAAATTTTGAACACATTGTCCTAAAAAACTAATCACAAACTGATTATATCTTTATCAAACAAAAAAAGCTAGATTTTTATTTGTATTTTTTATAAAATACATATATGATAGTATTCGATACAATTTTTGCAATTATAACCATTTATTTATTTATATACTGTATTTACCAATTATTTTTCTTCATTAAAGCAAACGACATAGAAAAATATTTCACAATACAAGAAAAAACAAGAAATCTAAACATAGACAAGAAAAAACTGTGTGTTTTAATATATGCCACAAATAAAGATAAAAATCTGGACAGACTTCTTAATGTTTTAAACAATCAATCATATCCAAAGGATAATTATGAAGTTCATGTTGTCTTTCAAAAAGACGAAAATGATACCTCTCCAACCAGAGATTTTGCTCTTGGTGCAAGAATTCACAACATCCAAAACCCTGATTATTTTTCAAAAGACAAAGCTGTTAATCTTTTAATACAAAAAATGATTGTAGAAGAAAAATTTGACGCATACGTATTTATAGGCGCAAACAGAATGGTTGGAGAAAAATATCTCGAAAACATCAATAAATCAATAGGAGAATCAGGTGTTATTGTCGGCTCCAAAGTCTCTATGAATGAAAAAAATCAACTTGCCAAAAAAATTAAAAATTCAATCATAGGAGCTTATTTAAAATACACAAACAGGACAAACAATATAGTTCGCTCTATGTTTGAATTACCTTTCTTTATAGACGGAGAAAATTTTGTAATAACACAAGATGCACTCGAAAAAATCGGCTATGTCGGAATAGAAGACAAAGATTCAGAACTTGAATTTTCTCTTGATTTAGCCTCAAACGACATCAAAACAACATATTCGCCTTATATTATTTCTGCAGTTGATGTGAAAAACTACGATTTTTCATCTCCCTCAATTCAAAATAAAATAACACTCTTTAGCCATTATTTTCCTCTTTTGATATTCAAAAATTCTGCATTTAGAGAGTTTATTTTATTCCTTTTAAAACCAAATTCACTATTTGTATTATTTACTTTTATAGGTTTATGCATATTGTCTTTTTATCTGCCAAGCCATATCGCAAAAAAACCTCTTTTATTTTTAGGTTTATTCCTGTTTGTTAACTTTATTATTTCAATCAACACATCAAGAATGACCATAAAAGAAGTTATGTGGTTGTCTTTGTATCCGATTTGCTTAAGCTGGCAAAAATTAAAAATATTAATTAACAACCTCACAATGCGCTCAATTATTAATAGCAGATATGAAGAAGAAAACATCAATTCTGCAACGATTAATGCCGTTGTTAATAATGGCAAAAAAGATTATACCTGCAAACTTGATTTAGTTTCTGAAGACGGCATGAGAAAAGTAATTTTCAGAGAAGGAAACCGCTTTATTGCAACAGATTCTTTTTTAAGAATGCATGACGCATTAAAAGATATAACATACAAATTAAAATCAAAAGGCTTAATTCTTAAAACTTGTCAAAATTGCAGCCATTTCACCCTTTGTCCGGATGGGACACTGGATTGTTTAAACGGAAAATGTCAAATTTCACAAAATGAAATTTTAATTTGGAACGGTTGTCAATTTTTCCATCCGTCAGACAGCGAGTCTCCGTAAAGAACCTCTTTTAATTTTTATCTATATCTTCAAAATGGTTATTTAAAAATTTCACCAAGCATATATATTGAACCGCATACAATTTTCAAATTTTTATCGGTATTAATAATATTCTTTATTTCATCCAAGGATGATATTTTAGACATTTTTTTCTTTAAATCATCTTCTAAGTCATTGAATTTTAGAGCATTTTTATATTCAAATTCAAAAAAATAAAATTTATCATCCTGATTTTTGATTTCAAAAAGCATCTTAATCATTGTTTTATAGTCTTTATTTTTCAAACATCCAAAAATAAAAGTTTTAGATGTATTTTTAAAATAATCCCTGACAAATTCAACCAAAGTACCCATTCCCGAAGGATTATGGGCACCATCTATTAAAAGATTTTTCTCTTTATTATAATCCAGTCTAAACTTCCAAGTTACTTTTTTTAGGGCATTTTCAATTGTTTTTTCATCTGTTTTTATGTCTAAATTTTCTATGGCAGTCAACGCCAAGGCTAAATTTTTTGCTTGATGGGAACCCAAAAGATTAAATTGTACTTTTTTATCGTTAATATATGCCCAATTAACACCATTCTCAAATTTAACCAAAACATCTAAAGGCTCAATTAATGTTGCATTTTTAGATTTTGCCACTTTTTTTATAACCTCATATGCAAGGTTATCTTTAGAAACTATTACTTTTGAATTTTCTTTAATAATTCCTGCTTTTTGCAAAGCAATCTTGTTTATTGTATCACCAAGCTGCTCGGTATGGTCAAAATCAACCGTTGTTATAATATCAAGCAATGATTTATCAATGGCGTTTGTTGCGTCATACGCACCGCCAAGCCCTGTTTCAAGAATAACATAGTCAACCTTTTTAATATAAAAATAATAAAAAGCCACAGCTGTTAAAAGTTCAAACTCTGTTAAATCTATATTGCTTTTTAATGCCAAATTGTTAATATCATTTACTAATCTGTCAAAAACATATCTTGAAATTTCTGTATTGTTAATTTTAATTCTTTCATTATATGAAAATAAATGGGGACTTGTATATAATCCTATTTTTTTATCTTCATTTTTAAATCTCTCAATTAAAATATCATTAATTATTTTTGAAGTAGAACCTTTTCCGTTTGTACCTGCTATATGAATTATTTTATACTTTCTTTGAGGATTATCCAGCAACGCCAAAATCAGCTTAATTCTCTTTAAGCCGAGATTGATATGAAATTTATTTACTGAAGTTAAAATTTCTTGAGCTGCTTTCATTTTACTTATTCATAGCCTGCTTAATTTCTTCTACAATTTTTTGTGCAGAATTTAATTTTGCTGCTTTATATGCGTTATACGATAAATCCGATAACAGTTTTTTATTATTCATTAAACTATCAACGATATTAAACAAAGATTCATTATTGCAATCTTTATCTTCTAGCATTAAAGCAATTTTATTGTTCACAAGACTCAAGGCATTTTTCTTTTGATGATCTTGAGCCGCATAAGGATAAGGAATTAACACTGAAGGTAAAGAACAAGCGCAAATCTCTGATAAACTCAAAGAGCCGGCTCTTGATATAACAATATCAGAAGACAATAAAGCAAGATACATTTTATCAAAATAAGGCTGTAAAACCAGATTATCGGGCAATTCTCCAAGCTCATCCAAAATTCTTTTTGCAACTTCATCAAAATTTTTCTTTCCTGTCTGCCAAATTATTTCTATGTTTTCCCTATTGGCGTACTCTTTTAAAATTTTAAAAGAAGAATTGTTAATTGTTCTTGCGCCTAATGAACCACCCATAATTAAAATCGTGAAAGCATCTTTTAAAGACAATTCCTTTCTTGCTTGTTTTTTAGATATTGTTTTAAACTCTTGTCTTATGGGGTTACCGTTTACAAAAACATTTTTAGAATTTATATATTTTTTTGCTTCTTCAAATGCAACAGAAACGCTGTGAGCATTTTTGGCAAAGAATTTTGTTACAATCCCCGGTTGAATATCGCAATCATGCAAAACATAGGGAATATTAAACATCAAAGCGCAAAATAAAATAGGAGCACATACATAACCGCCTGTTGCAAAAATAACATCGGGTTTATATTTTAAAACATATAATGAAGCCTTTAAAACTGCAAAAAACAAACCTATTGTCCAAAAAATCAGCTTCAAGCCGAATTTTCTGGGCATTCCCTTAACACCATAAGACAAAAATTGATATCCGTTTTTAGATGCTATTTCATATTCTAAATTTTTTCTATTTCCAAGATAAAAAATATTTTCTTTCTTAACTCCTGTTTCCAACAGTGCATTTATAACAGATATTGCAGGGTATATATGACCTCCGGTACCTCCGCCTGTTATAAAATAGGTTTTCTCATTATTTTTATCAGACATAATGTACTATCCTTTGAACTCTTTTTTTAGAGATGTTAATTAACACTCCTATCATACATAATGACACAAACAGGCTCGAACCGCCATAGCTGATAAATGGCAGAGGAATACCTGTTGCAGGAACAAAAGAAGAAGCAACGGACATATTGGTAAACGCTTGAAAACATATTGAAAAGGTTATACCAACCGCCAAAAGCTTCCCAAACATATCGGGGCATTTTTTAGCAATTATAAAACCTCTATGCAAAAATACGCAAAATAAACAAATTAAGAAAAAACACCCCAAAAAACCAAACTCTTCACCAATAATCGCAAAAATAAAATCCGTATGTCCTTCAGGAAGCCATGAAAGCTTTTGTTTGGAATTACCAAAACCTACACCAAAAAATCCTCCCGAAGAAAAAGCGACCATAGATTGAATTATGTTATACCCTGCCCCGAGTGCATCGGAAAAAGGGTCCCACCAAACTTTAATACGCTGCAATTGATAGCTTCTTATCGTTGTTGCAACAGCTAAAACCCCCAAACCAAAAGAGCCTGCTATAATTTTAGTCGAACCCCCCGCTACATAATACATAGCAAGAGAAGTCATCAATAAAAGAATTATCATTGATAAGTTAGGCTGCATGTATATCAATAACAGCATAGCTGCAAATATCATATAAAACGGATACTTTCTTGAATCTAATATGGAGCAGTCTTTTGAAAATAAAGTTGCAAAATATAAAACCAAGGCAGGCTTTGCAAGTTCCGAAGGCTGAAATTGAATTGGACCTATTACAAGCCACCTTTTTGCCTCATTAACTGTTACTCCTAGAGGCGAAAACTTAACAAGCGCAAGAGTTGCTAATACAAATAAAGCCAAGGCGCCTGCCCAAGGCTTTAATCTTCTGTAATCAAATTTTGAAAAAAACCATGCGCCGCCAACTCCCAAAACAAGCCACACAAGTTGTTTTAAAGTAAATGAAATCGGATTTTCACCAAGCCCGATTGCCTTTGGAGCAGATGCCGAAAATACTGCCATTATCCCAAAAACAACAATAAACACAACAACCACAACCAATAAATTATCAGGAGGTGTATGAGTGTATGTAGTATTTGTATGGGCTATATGGCTTCTATTTTTTTGATAATACATAATTTTTAAAAGCTTCTCCTCTTTTTTCGTAATTTTCAAACATGTCAAAACTTGCACATGCAGGAGATAACAATACAACATCAGGTTTATCCAAAGAAGCAATATCAATAGCTTCTTCCAATGTTTTTGAGTTTACTATACTATAATATCCGTTTTTTGATAATTCTTCTTTAAATCTACCTGTAGCTTCACCTATCAAAATTACCTTTGATATTTTTTCCTTAACCGCATTAATAAATTCATCCAGAGAAGTTTTTTTATCTCTTCCTCCGGCAATTAAAACGACTCTTTTGTTTTCAAAAGAATTTATTGCAACTATGCTTGCTTCAGGATTTGTTGCCTTGGAATCATTATAATAATCTGTACCGTCTATTGTTCTTATAAACTCCAATCTGTGTTCTATTGCTCTAAAGGTTTCAAGAGCTTCTTGTATTGTTTTATTATCAAGCCCCAGTATTTTAGCTGCAACAATTGAACACATAGCATTTTGAACATTGTGCGGTCCTACTATCTGCATTTTATTAATATCAATTATTTCTTCGCCTTTAAATATAATTTTATTGTTTTGTAAATAAATACAATTTTCAAAATCCTGTTTTTCTAATGAAAAATAATAAACTCTTGCTTTTATTTCCGAGCCGAGACGTTTTAAATAATTATCATCATAATTTAATATTGCAAAATCATTTTCATCCATATTTCTAAACGGTTTTGCCTTTGCTTCAAAATAATTTTCAATTGTCTTATGCCATAGGATATGATCAGGCGTCAAATTGCAAAAAATTCCGATTTTTGGTTTTAATGTATCAGAATAAGTCAATTGATATGAACTTGCCTCTATAACATAATAATCAACATTTTTATCTTTATATTCAAAAGGGCTTATGCCAATATTGCCGCAATAAGGTGCTTTATATTTTTTTGACAATATATAAGAAGTTAAAGCCGTTGTTGTTGTTTTGCCGTTAGTGCCTGTTACTAATACAATTTTTTCATTATCATCAAATGAAATATATTCAATATCTGAAAAATATTTTATATTTTTTTCTTTTAGTTTTTTAATTATGGGGCTGTCAAGCGGAATTGAAGGACTTACAATGCAAAAATCAGCACCATTTATAAATTCATCACTGTGCCCGCCAAATTCTATATTAATATTTAACGACAACAATTCGTTTACTTCATCTTGGTTTTTAGTATTTTTATCGTCAAACTCGCTTAAATATACTTCGGCTCCATGAGTTTTAAAATATTTTGCTGCAGAAACGCCGGTTGTAGAAAATCCCAAGATTAAAACTTTTTTGTTATTTAAATTGTTATCCATATTTTATGCCTTATATAAAAAATAAATCAAAACACTTAAAAATGAGAATACAAATGTAATTATAGTAAATATAACTACAATTTTATTCTCACTCCAGCCTGACAATTCAAAATGATGGTGTATCGGGCTCATTTTAAAAACTCTTTTACCTGTTAATTTATAACTTGTAACTTGAATCATAACCGATAAAGTTTCACAAATAAAAACAATTGCAATAGGAATTAACCATAACTCAAATTTTCCCATAATCGCAATAGTAGCCAACAATCCTCCAAGTGCCAAAGAACCAGTATCGCCCATAAATATTTTAGCCGGTTTTTTATTAAAATATAAAAATCCAAAACAAGCAGCACTTGCAGCTATTGAAATTATCGCCAAATCAATGTTGTTATTTAAAAAACAAATTATACTACATGCTAAAAAAGCAATAACAGAAGAACTTGCAGCTAAACCATCCAAGCCGTCTGTTAAATTCAGAGCATTTGATGCGCCGACCATCATAAACACAACAAAAACAGGGTAAAACCATCCTAAATCAAAACTAAAATTCAAGAAAGTTACTTGAGTTTGATGAGAAAAAATAATATAAAATGCAGGCAGCATAGCAACCGCAATTTGCAATAAAAGCTTTGCTCTTGCTGATAAACCCAAATTTTGATGTGCTTTTATTTTTTTAATATCATCTTCAAAACCGGTAAAAGTATAAAAGATTAATGTCATCAAAACTATCATTGCTCCTGTTGTTACTTTTTGCGCCATAAAAAGAGCAATTAAAGAGGCAATAATTATTGAAATAACAATAAACACCCCGCCTGTTGTCGGAGTTTTTTCCTTATAAGAGTGCATTTTTGCAACCTCTTCCCTAAGATATTGAGAATATGCCTTTTTTTTCATAAAATCAATGTAGGGAATACCGAACAACAAGCATAAAATCAAGGCAATAAGCCCCGCAACACTAATCATTATCATACTTTTCCACCATTTCAATTATTTGTTCAAATTTCATAAATCTTGAAGCTTTTAATAAAATCGTCGTACCCTTTGGAACATTTTCAACAATGTATTTTGCACATTGCTCATTGTTTTCAAATTCAACACTTTTTAAGGTTGTATTTCTTGCAATATGTTTAGCCAAAACCCCGACCGTCAAAAGCTCAACATCGTTGTATTTTGATAAAAACTCTCCAACTTGCTTATGATACATTATTTCATCTTTTCCAAGCTCGCCCATATCCCCCAAAACAAGAACAATTGGTCTTGGATAAATTGACAAAAACGTTTTCAAAACAGCATTCATAGACTCAGGATTAGCATTATAACTGTCGTTTATAAATGTCAGCCCTTTTATAACTGTTTTTTCCCATCTCTTTTCTATAGGTTTATAATCTAACAATCCCTTTTTAATATTTTCTTCGTCTATAGCGCAAGAAAGAGCTGCTTCAATAACTAATATTGCATTAGAAACATTATATTCGCCCGATTGGTTAATTTCATAATCAAAACCTTTGTAGTTAAATTTTGTGGATTCAATTTTAACTTCAATATTTTTTGCATCATCCAACGATGTAAATATTTTTCTGCCGTCATACTTTAAATTTTCTTTAATTTGCGGACAATCTACACCTATAAAAAGACCGTCTTTTTTTAAATTTGCAGCTATTTCGCATTTAGCGATTGCAATATTTTTTAAAGTACCTAATCTTTCAACATGGGCTGAACCTATATTTGAAATGATTCCTATATCAGGATTTGAATATTTTGATAAAAGCTCAATTTCTCCCAAATTTCTCATACCCATTTCAACTATGCAAATCTCGCTATCCAAAGGCATATTAAACATGGTTTCACAAAAGCCTATTTCATTATTGTGATTAAGAGCGGTTTTATGAGTTTTATATTTTGTTTTAAAAACACTATATAGCATTTCTTTAGTGGTTGTTTTGCCGCAAGAGCCTGTTATAGCTATAACTTTAGGGTTGATTTTGTTTCTTATGTAATTAGCCAATTTCAAATATGCACTTAGCGCATTTTTAACATAAAGCACAAAATCCGCATCTTTATTTATCTTGAATTTATTTTGCGTAAAATAACCCCTTGCACCTGTCATTATTGCTTTATCAATAAAGTTATGACCGTCAAAATTTTCGCCTCTTAAAGGAAGATAAACATCACCCTTCTTTAATTTTCTCGTATCCGTTGAAATATCAAAAAGTATATTTTCATCAACCGAGTCTTTTTTATATAAAATTTCACACTCTAAACAATTTATTACTTCTTTTAAATTAAACTGCAAGGTTTTCTCCTGAAAAATAATTTACTATAGAATAATTTTATATCAAAAATTAGAGTCAACAAGTTAAATTTTATAAAAATAAACTTATTGAATAAAATAAAAAACAAGATTAAAATAAACATTATGAAAATTGCACTTATTCCGATTGATAACAGACCCATATGCTATGATTTAATTAAAGATATTTTATCAATAGATAATAATATTGAACTTTTTATGCCTGACATAGAATATCTTGGCGGTTTAACAAGTTATTCCGATACAAAAAAGATTTTATCTTTTATTGAAAATCTTCCTCAAACAGACATATTAATAGTTTGTCTTGATACAATTGCTTATGGCGGTTTAATAAGTTCAAGAAGAACAAATGACAGCTTTGATGATATTAAAAAAAGAATAGAAGACTTTAAACAAATCGCCAAAAAAAAGACAAAAAAAATTCTCGCCTTTTCTTCTATAATGAGAATTTCAAATAATAATATTAATGAAGAAGAAAAAGAATATTGGTCTGATTACGGTAAAAAAATTTTTTCTTGGTCCTATGAAACACATAAAAATGAAATACTAAAAACAAATAATAAAATAGAAACAGACATTCCAGAAGAAATACTAAAAGATTACCTAAACACAAGACAAAGAAATTTTAAAATCAACCAACTATACTTAAAATGGGCGCAGGAAGGTTTTTTTGATACGTTAATTTTTTCTAAAGATGATTGCGCAGAATTTGGTTTAAACATTAAAGAAGCAATATATTTAGAAAATGAAATCAAAAAACTTAGCCTAAAAAATGTCAAAATCAAAACAGGGGCAGATGAAATTCCTCTCGGTTTAATTTCTAGAGCATTAAACGAAAATATCAGATTTAACCCTGTTTTTATTGAAGAAAACTCGCTAAATTTAATTTCAAAATACGAAGATATTTCCGTTAAAAACTGTGTTTTAGGACAAATTGAACTCTCTAAAAGTACAATTGACACAAAAAATTACGATATAACCTTATTGATAAACAATTTTAAAAAAGAACAAGGTGATTTAGTTCTTGGAAGTGTCATTAATACACTTAATCGCAACATTAATTTTCCAAGCAAAACTCCTTTTGCTATTGCTGATATAAACAATGCAAACGGCTCTGATAAAGGCTTAGTTAATCAAATTTTTAACCTTTCAAATAAAGATAAACTATACGGCTATTGTGCCTACAATACAAGCGCAAACACAATAGGATGCACTCTTTTAATTGCAATAGTAAAATTTCTCTCTCTTAAACATAATTCATATAATGACTTAGCATTCAAAAAACTTATGTTTATAAGGTTTATGGATGATTGGGCGTATCAAGCGTCAGTAAGAAAATTTATAAGAGAAAAAGCACCGAAATTTAATGAAGCCTTGAAAGAAAAAGAGCAGGATTTAAACGATTTTTCAAAAATTATTTCAAATTTTCTTGGCTATCAACCTAAAAATATAAACTATTCACTACCTTGGAACCGCTCTTTTGAAATCAGAATTGAAACCAAATAATCATACAAATGCATTATTTTAGCCTATATGGTTTATTTTGTGCTAAAATCACGATATGAACAACAATAATTTAAAATTGTCAAATATATTAATGGCACAGCTAAACCCAATTTCAGGCGATGTTGAATATAATAAAAATAAAGCCATTGAAGCGATTAAAAAAGCAAAAGAAAAAAAAGTAAATCTTGTTGTTTTTCCTGAATTATTTCTGATAGGTTATCCGATTGGAGATATTTTAACAAGATATCCGTATATCGCCAAGCAAGCCAAAAAAGCTCTTGATGAAATCGCAAATCATTGCAAGGATATAGCGGTTTTAATCGGATACCCCGAAATAAACACAGATAAATTCGGTAAACCATATTATAATTCCGTGGCTTTAATAAAAGATGAAAAAATAATTAAATCAATCAGAAAATCTTTGCTTCCGACTTATTGCGAACACAATGATTACAGATATTTCGAACCTTGGGTTGATGAATTTGAAAGTAGAATTTTTACCCTAAATGGTGTTAATTACGGCGTTATAATATGCGAAGACGGATGGAATGATTTTGACTTCTTTGAAAAAAACCTGTATAAAGTTGACCCGATAAAAGAAATAATAGAAGATATTGATGTTTTAATTTGTCCTTCCGCTTCTTGTACAAGAGCAAAAAAAGAGCAATTGAAACACAACATGATGAAACATTGCGCCAAAAAACATTCAATAAAATATATATATGTAAACCAAGTAGGCGCCAATGACGAACTTGTTTATGACGGCTTATCAAGAATGTATGACGAAAAAGGCGAGCTTACTGCCATGGCAAAGCCTTTTGAAGAGGACTTGGCAATTGTTAACCTTTGTGATGGCGGAAAAATAAATCCTCTGCCAAAAGGCTTAGAATTAACTCTAAATTCACAAAAAGAATTTTCACTGGACCATAAACCGGATTTAGAGCGAACATATAAGGCAATTATTACTGCAATAAAAGACTATTTTAATAAAAACGGTTTTAAACAAGCGGCATTAGGACTCTCAGGCGGGCTTGATTCAACAATTTGTGCCGTTTTATTGGCCGACGCTCTGGGAGCTCAAAACGTCTACGGTATTTCAATGCCTTCAAAACTTACCTCAAATGAAAGCAAAAATGACGCAAAAGAACTTGCAAACAATTTAGGAATTAATTTTCTTGAGATACCCATTAAAGACATGTTTGACTTAATTAAAGATAAATTTAGCGGCATGTTTGATGAAATTTCTAAAAATTGGTGTAACAGATACACTAATTCATATACAAACGACAATATCCAAGCTCGCTCAAGAGCAATGATATTATGGGGAATAGCTAACGAATTCGGTGCACTTCCCATTGCAACCTCAGATAAATCAGAGCTTTACATGGGTTATGCAACAATTAACGGAGATATGTCAGGAGGATATGCACCTATATCAGACGTTGTTAAAACAAAACTTTTTGCACTTGCTCGCTGGATGAATGAAAACAGAGAAAGAAAAAATGCCATTCCTGTTTCAATTATAAACAAACCCCCCGGCGCAGAACTTGCAATTGACCCCAAAACAGGAAAAACTCTTTTAGCTGAAGATGCCCTTATGCCTTATGAGTTTTTAGATGAAGTCATTTGGAGAATTGAAAATCTTAATCAATCAAAAGATAATATGCTGGAACAAGAGTTTTTATATGAAAAGAAGAATAAAATTGATAAAAACACCAAATTGAATTGGCTGAACAAATTCTTTAAAAGATTAAATACAGCACTGTATAAGTGGTATATAGTGCCACCCGGACCGATTATTGACGGAAGGTCAATAAATAAAACGGAATATAAACAACCGATAATTTCAAATATAGATTACTCAAATTAAAAGGAGAAAGTCATGAAGAAAAATTTAGTAACACTTGTATTATGTTCTTTAGCTTTTGGCATAGGCTTTGGGCTAAATAACACTGCTTTTTCAGACATCAAAACAGCAAAAGTTGCATACGTTGATGTTTCAAAACTTTTAGCAGCGTCTAAAACAATTAAATCAGCAGAAGATGCAAGAGCAAAACAAACAAAAGACATGTTGGCATGGTACAACACCGCAAGTGCAGACATCAGAAAACAAAGCACAAAAGCAGGCAAAGACGCATTAATCAAGAAATACGAAGCTCAACTTACTCAAAAGAAAAAAACCATTAAAGATAACTATGCTAAAAAAATAAATGAAGTTGACGTACAACTTGATAAGCTAATCACAGACAAGGCTAAAGGCTTAGGATATGATTTGGTATTCAGAAAAGACTCACTTTTATATGGCGGTACTGATATAACAGCACAAATTTTGCCCTCAGTAAAATAAATTTGTAAAGTTAATTTTTAATAAAAAAATTAATAAGTGTAAAAATCACTCTATATCGGAGTGATTTTTATCTTTTAAAAAATAATTATGAATTTGATACATTAAAATGATACGCATGCTAAAAAAATATAGTAAAATGATTTAAATAGAAAAACAAACAAATTATTTTACTACCGAAGCATTTTAATCGGCAAAGCAAAAGGGGTTTTTCTAATATCTGGACAAATACGGAAATGTTACTTAGGAGGAATTGATGCAAAAGATTTCAAACGATATAGGTGCAGTACCCATAACACAAAATTCACATGCTGCCGTTACTGATGCAATCAAAAATAATAGCGAAAATCTTATAAATATTCTTAATTTTTCTAGAAGATCATTAAGTAATATTACAATTGTAAAAAAAGATGGTACAAAAGAAAAATATAACATCGAAAAAGTTGTAGATGCAATTAAAAAATCTGCAACAAGAATGCTTGTTACATTTTCAGATAAAGAAATTAAAGACATCTGTAATTTTGTAAATAAATCAGTTCTTGAAATGAACACAGACGAAGTTGAAATCATTCAAATGCACAACATTGTTGAAAGCGCACTTCAAGCACTAAGCCCTAAAGTAGCAGAAAGCTACAGAAATTACAGAAACTACAAAACAGACTTTGTTTCCATGCTTGATAAAGTTTATCAAGAATCACAAAGAATCATGTATATCGGCGATAAAGAAAATGCAAATGCCGATTCAGCTTTAGTTTCCACAAAACGCTCTTTGATTTTTAACGAATTAAATAAAGAGCTTTATAAAAAATTCTTCTTAACTGTTGAAGACAAACAAGCGATTAAAGAAGGTTATATCTATATTCACGATATGTCAGCAAGAAGAGACACTATGAACTGCTGTCTGTTTGATGTTGCAGCCGTATTAAAAGGCGGTTTTGAAATGGGTAATATATGGTATAACGAGCCAAGAAGTCTTGATGTAGCTTTTGATGTTATAGGTGATATTGTAATGGCTGCAGCAAGTCAACAATATGGCGGCTTTACCGTTCCTGAAGTAGATAAAATTCTTGCTCCTTATGCTCAAAAAACCTATGAAAGACAATATGACAGATATATTTGCATGGGTCTTTCATTTGAAAAGGCTAGAGAAGAAGCAATGAAAGATGTTCAAAATGATTACGAACAAGGCTTCCAAGGCTGGGAATATAAATTCAACACAGTTGCTTCATCTCGCGGAGATTATCCTTTTATTACCGTTACAACAGGTTTAGGAACAAACGAATTTGAAGTCATGGCAACAATGGCATGTCTAAAAACTCGTCAAGGCGGACAAGGCAAGAAAGAATGCAAAAAACCGGTATTATTCCCTAAAATTGTATTCTTATATGATGAAGAATTACACGGAGAAGGAAAGCCTCTTGAAAACTTATTTAAAGCAGGGGTTGAATGTTCTAAAAAAACAATGTATCCCGACTGGTTAAGCTTATCAGGCGAAGGTTATGTTGCTTCAATGTATAAAAAATATAAAAGAGTTGTTTCTCCGATGGGCTGCCGTGCTTTCTTATCTCCTTGGTATGAAAGAGGAGGCATGGAACCTGCTGATGAAAACGATAAACCCATATTCGTAGGTCGTTTTAATATTGGTGCAATCAGCTTAAATCTTCCGATGATATATGCTAAAGCTAAACAAGAAAGCAAAAATTTCTATGATGTATTAGATTACTATATGAATTTAATCAGAAAAATTCATATAAGAACTTATGAATATCTTGGAGAAATGAGAGCATCAGTTAACCCTCTCGCATATTGCGAAGGCGGTTTCTACGGCGGACACTTAGGTTTCCATGATAAAATAAAACCGCTTTTAAAATCTGCAACAGCTTCATTTGGTATTACTGCCCTAAATGAACTTCAAGAACTTCACAACGGAAAATCTCTTGTTGAAGACGGAGCTTTTGCAATTGAAGTTATGGAATACATCAACAAAAAAGTGGCAGAATTCAAAAAAGAAGATGGCTGGTTGTATGCACTATACGGCACACCTGCCGAAAATCTTTGCGGTTTGCAAGTTAAACAATTCAGAAAAAAATACGGTATTGTAGGAAATGTTTCTGATAAACCTTATGTATCAAACTCATTCCACTGTCACGTATCTGAACAAATCAGCCCGATTGAAAAACAAGATTTAGAAGGCAGATTTTGGAACTTAATGAATGGTGGAAAAATCCAATACGTAAAATATCCCATATCATACAACACAAAAGCTGTTGAAACTTTAATAAGACGTGCTATGGATAAAGGTTTTTACGAAGGAGTTAATCTTTCATTATCATACTGCGATGATTGCGGACATCAAGAGCTAAATATGGATGTATGTCCTAAATGCGGTTCTAAAAACTTAACTAAAATCGACAGAATGAACGGTTATCTTGCTTATTCAAGAGTAAAAGGCGACTCTCGTCTTGCCGATCACAAAATGGAAGAAATTAAAGACAGAGTAAGTATGTAATAAATTATAAAAAAGCTTCCTTAATTATTTTTTAGGGAAGCTTTTTTGTTTTAATTTTTATTTATTGGGAGAGAGAAATGAACTATCACAACATTACAAAAGATGATATGCTTAATGGCGACGGTTTAAGAGTTGTTTTATGGACTGCAGGCTGCACACACTGCTGTGATGGCTGCCAAAATCCGCAAACTTGGGATGTAGCAGGTGGTATTGAATTTGATAAAGCAGCAGAAGACGAACTTTTTGAAGCTCTTAAAAAAGACCATATCTCAGGCATTACATTTTCGGGAGGAGACCCTCTGCACCCCTTTAATACAGAAGAAGTCTTAAGATTAGCCAAAAAAGTTAAAGATACTCTCCCAAATAAAACAGTTTGGCTATACACAGGTTTTCTTTGGGAAGAAATCAAAGATAAAATAGATTTAAAAAATATCGATGTACTTGTTGACGGAGAATTTAAAAAAGAATTAAACGACAACAATCTTCACTGGGTTGGAAGTTCAAATCAAAGAATAATAGATGTTCAAAAATCACTCAAAGAAAACAAAGTCATAATGCATGCTATTCCTTAGTTTTATTTATTTTTAACTATTTTTCTTGGAATGCAGCGCGTTGGCCTACAACTCCAAAAGGAAATGCTGATTTATCAGTAATTACTATAGGATACACATCAAGAATTTTTGATTTTGATGTAGCAGCAGGAACTTTGTATCCACTTTTATCTTTTTGAGGATTAGGTTTTCTTTGTCCGTTAACATCAACAATTATTACGCAAGGATCTTTTCTTTCAACACCTTCTGTATCTTCACTTGGTTCATCGGGTGTTCCGCAGTGACCGTTATCTGCAGAAAAAGTACCATTGTTTATTGTAATACTCTCAGGAAATTCATACCTCATACCATCGACAGTAAAAAATGTATAATTTTCAGTACCACCCTCATTAAAAGATGTAGAGGTGGATAAAACGTTCATTCTTTTTCTAAAGAAATTATACAAGCTATCCTCATCATCGGGGGTATCCATGCCCACTGTCTCAATTGGACCATAACCTTCAAGCGCAATATTTAATTCTATCACCTGATTTAATATTGATAAAGCTTTTTTTAAAGCTGAACGATACTCGTTTTGTTCAGTATTAATTAGAATTGAGGGAATTGTTAAAGCGGCAATTACACCAATTATTACAAGCGTAATTAACGCTTCAGCCAAAGTAAAACCTCTTTTATGTTTTCCGTATTTTTTACTAATCATTCTTTTTATGTACTTCTGCATTACTAATGCTAACCAATATTATAATACATTTAATAAATATCTCTGTATAGATATAATATCAAAAATCATACAATCTATCTAGATTTTACTTCTGATTTATTAAAATGTCCTCCAAAACACTTATTTTAATTGTTTTAAAATCCGGCTTTTTATCAAACCAAATTTCAACAGCACGCTGTGCTTGGTATATTAACATATCAAGTCCGCAAATATATTTCTTATTATACATGATTGCTTTTGAAATTAGAGGTGTTCTTAAAGGATTATATACAATATCATATACTATTGCATCTTTAGATAAAGATTCTATATTTTTATCGCTTACCGGACAATTATCCTCGCTATAGTTTTTCATACCTACAGGAGTGGTATTAACCAATATATCAATATCTTCCAAACTGTTCATCAAAGTATTTTGAATAGATTGAATTTTTACTGTTTTAAATTTTTCTCTTAAAGTTTTAACTGTTTGAGATGAATTTATGACATTTCTTGTATAAATATCAATTGCAGAAACTCCCATTTTATATAATCCGGCGCAAATTGCTCTTGCCGCACCGCCGGTTCCAAGAACTGCTGCTTTTTTCCCTTTTAGAGAAATATCTTTGGGAATAGCCTCACAAAAACCCCAAACGTCTGTATTATATCCTGCTAAAGTTAAGTCATCTTTTATTTTAACCGTGTTTACCGCACCGACTAAATCAACATATTCGTCAAATTCCGAAAGAAATAAAGTAGTCGGAACTTTGTGAGGAATAGTAACATTAAAACCAAAATATTTATTAGTTCTTAAATATTTAATTTGACTTATTAAATCTTCGCTTTCTGTTGCCAATAATTCGTATGAGCCATTTATGCCCAAATCTTTAAAAGCCGCTTTATATATAACAGGGCTTAGAGAATGCCCCAGAGGATAACCTATGAGAGCAAATTTATAAAGTTTATCTTCCATTATTCTTCATCCATATCTCTTGAATATTTACAATTTTTATTTGAGCAGGCAATTTTATTACCTCTTTTTAAATATTTTTTAACAAGTAAACTTCCACATTCGGGACACTTTTCACCTGTAGGTTCCGCCCAAAGGGCAAAAGTGCAATCAGGATATTTTGAGCAACCCCAGAAAAATGTTCCGTATCTTGATTTTCTTTTAACCAGCTCACCATCTCTACCTGCTTTTTCGCATTCGGGACATTTAACGCCTGATGATTCAACAATTGAATATCTTTTTTTGCACTTATCGTTTAAACATTGATAATATTTTCCATACGGACCGGTTTTTATAACCATATCAGAGCCGCATTTTTCACATTTTTTATCTGTCGGTTCGTCCTCGGGAATTTGAACATTCTTATTATCACCATCCATAGGAAGCGCCGTTTTACATTCAGGATATCCTGAACATGCTAAAAATTGTTTACCGTAACGAGATAATTTTACAACCATTTTTCTTCCGCAATTAGGGCAAACTTTATCTGTTTCAACGTCAACTCTTTTCATATTTTTTTGCGCTTCATCAAGCGTTTTTGAAAAAGGTTTCCAAAAATTATTCAAAAATTCTATACTATTTTGTTTATCTTCTGCTATATCATCTAAAGAAGATTCCATTTTGGCAGTAAACTTATAATCCATGATATCAACAAAATTTTCGTTTAACTGCTTACAAACGGCTCTACCTAACGGAGTTGGTTTTAAAGATTTATTATCTATTTTTTCAACGTAATTTCTTTGTTGAATTTTTGTAATAATAGGAGCGTAAGTTGAGGGCCTGCCTATTCCGTATTCTTCCAATTGTTTTACTAAACTTGCTTCGGAATATCTTGATGGAGGCTGAGTAAAATGCTGCTCGGGGATTAATTTTTTAAGATTTAATTCGTCTCCCACTTCTAAAGAAGGGAATTTTTGAGCTACAACATCTTCAGTATCAGCATATATTTTTGTAAAACCATCAAAAACAAATTTTGAAGAGCCCATTTTAAAAATGTATTTATCTGCCGTAATATCTACCGTTAAATTTTTAACCTTTGCATTTGCCATCTGAGAAGCCATAAATCTTTCCCAGATTAATTTATATAGTTTATATTGTTCACTTGTTAAATATTTTTTAATACTCTCAGGTGTCTTATCGATATAAGAAGGACGGATTGCTTCATGGGCATCTTGAGTATTTTGCTTTTTCTTTGCATATATATTTGGAGTTTTGGGATAATATTCCTCTCCGTAATTTTCTAAAATATATTCTTTAGCTGCAACTTGAGCATCATCTGAAATTCTTGTTGAATCTGTTCTCATGTAAGTTATTAAACCAACGGATCCATCACCCAAATCTATACCTTCATATAGTTTTTGCGCTATTTGCATGGTTTTTGATACGCCGTAACCCAATTTTGAACTTGCTTCTCTTTGCAGAGTTGAAGTTATAAAAGGCGCTTGCGGTTTTCTTGTTGTATCTCTCGGAGTAATTTTTGAAACAACATATTTTGCATTTTCAAGATTTTTTAAAATCTCGTCAACTTCTTCTTTATTTTTAATATCAAGTTTTTCATCTTTATTATTTTTAATTATTCTTGATAATTGAGCACTGAAATCAAAATCTTTTTTTTCTTTTTTATTCAATAAAGCATCCACACTCCAATATTCCTGAGGAACAAATGCTTCGATTTCATCTTCTCTTTCGCAAATCATTTTTAAAGCAACAGATTGAACTCTGCCCGCCGAAAGCTTATAATTCTTCATTTTTTCCCATAAAATCGGGCTGATTTTAAAACCTACAAGCTTATCTAAAATTTGCCTTGTTTTTTGAGCTTCAACTTTTAACATGTCGATTTGATGATAATTTGCAACAGCGTCTTTAATTGCATGGGGTGTAATTTCATTAAAAACTATTCTAAAAATTTTATCTTCCGGAAATTTAAGACACTCTTTTACATGCCAGGCAATTGCTTCTCCTTCTCTATCCGGATCGGATGCAAGGTAAATTCTATCTACCGTTTTTGCTATTTTATTTAATTCATTTATAACCTTTTTCTTCTCAGGTATAATTTCAAAAGTCGGCTTAAAATTATTTTCTATATCAAACCCAAGCCCCTTAGACGCCAAATCTCTCACATGACCCATAGAAGCTTGGATTATATAATTATTACCCAATATCTTCCCTATAGTCTTAGACTTAGCGGGAGATTCCACTATTACAAGAGTTTTTCCGGTTTTATCTTCTTTTGTTTTAGTTTTTGTTGTTGCCATAATTAACCTATATACATTTATAATATTTATTTGCCGATTGTTTTATTATACCCGTTAACTCCATTTGAGTTAATGCTGCCATGGTTAACGAAACATCATCATTTATATCATCCATTATTTCATCAAATGTTTTTGGGTCAAGAGATATACTTTCTAATATTTTTCTTTGTAAACTATCCAAACCTGATATTATATCTTTTTTATCCGATTTTTTAATTTCCCAACTCATCTGATCCAAAATATCTTGCGCTTCAACAACTATAGCAGCGCCTGTTTTAATTAAATGATATATGCCCTGAGTATTAGGATTGGTTATATTTCCCGGAATACACATCAACTCTCTGTTATATTCAAGAGTTAAATTAGCACTTATCATTGCCCCGGATTTAAGCCTTGCTTCACCAACAAGCGTACCTTTTGCCAATCCCGTTACTATTCTGTTTCTTTGAGGAAAGTTTTGAGCCATTGGTCTTGTTTTTAAAGGATACTCACTCAAAACAGCCCCATTACCATTTACTATATCATAAAATAATTTTTTATTCGAAGACGGATAAATTATATCTAAACCACACCCTACAACTGCAATTGTCTTTAGATTATTTTTTAAAGCGCTTAAATGCGCCTGTGTATCTATTCCGTATGCCAAACCGGAAACTATAATAACATTTGTGCCTTCAAAACCTGAAAGAATTTTATCAAGAGCGATTTTAGCCTGCATAGAAGCATTTCTTGAACCAACCACCGCAAGAGCATAATTAAAATCCAACTCGTCTAAACTTCCCTTATAATATAAAGACAATGGAAAATCAGGAATTTCTTTTAGATATTTAGGATAATTAACATCTTCATAGGTTAAAATTTTTACCTCATCATCTAAAAAAGCTTCGTTGTAACATTTATCTAAATCCAACTCATCTATTTTTTTTAATAAATTAGAAGGAATTGAAATATCATAATATTCCGCTATATTCTTTAAATCATTACTATTAACCTCAAAAGCCCTTTTAATATCATAATCAAAATATTCAAAAAGCTTTGCTTTAAATAAAGGCCTTACAAATAAATAGCTAAATGCGCAATAATATTTATTTTTTTCAATTTCATCAGCTGTATTTAATTTTAATTGATTAACTTTAGCTTGCATTTTTCAGCTCTTTATATTCACCTTCTACGGATAATTTATTAAAAGTCAGAGTGTTTTTATTATCCAATGCAAGTTCTAAACAGTCAAGCTGTGAATCTTTGTCGTTATCAATTTCAAATATTTTAGACATTAAATAATAAATATCGCCATTTTCTTGCTTTTCGCTAACTTTTGATAAAATTTCAAGAGCTTCATCTTGTTTTTTTTGCTTAATTAAAATCTGAGTCAAAAGCTTATATGCTTCAATATCCTTCGGGTTTTTTTCAACCGTCTTTTTAAGCATAATAACAGAATCATCAACCCTGCCCAATTCCCAATAAATTTGAGCTATATTGTAATATGCCCAAGAATAATCAGGCGACAGTTCTAATACCTTTCGATATTCTACAAGAGCAAAATCTATTTCATTTACTTTTTTATATTCTTCCGCAAGATAAAAATGCGCAAAATAATCGCTATAGTTATATTCTATTGCCTTTTTAAAACATTTAATAGCAGTCTTAGGGTCATTTTTCTTAGAATACAAAATGCCGATTGAAAAAAACGCATTTGCGTCTTCATTTTTATAATATATTACTTTTTTAAAATTTTCTAAAGCTAAATCAACTTCACCTTTTTGCTCATAACACAATGCTAAATTATATAAAAAATCAGGTTCATCGGGTTTTAATTCAACTGCCTTTTTGTATGCATCAATGGCTTTATCAACATTTTTCAATTTTTCCCAGCAAATACCCGTATTAAAATACAAATTTGCATCATCAGGAAAAATTTCAAGCAAATATCTTATATGAGACAATGCAGCCTTTTCAAAACCCAAATCCAAGCACATCATTATTAATTCACGTCTTGCTTGAAAATTTTTAGGGTTAGTTTTTACTGTAGTTTGAAGATTATCAAATCTTTCAGTATCATTCATTTTCGTCTTCTAGCGCTTTATCCAAATCGTAATCTATTGTTTTACCGTCAAGCTCTTGCTGTTCTTTTTCTTCTCGCTCAAGCTCTTCTTTATCTTCATCTTGAATAATCTTTTCAATTACAATCTGTGCCATGTCAAGCGCAACTTTTTTCTTTGTGTCTGCAGGGCATTTTTCGAGCATTTGTATTGCTGTTCTAACGGTTGAATCAATGTCATACCAACGAGAATGACCACGTTGAATTCTGCCGTCTTCAACTGCTGACATAATATCTTCTACATTTTCATATTTATTGTCTTGAATATTGTGTTCAATAATAACCTTAATTAAGTTTAGCGCAACTGCGATTTGTCTTTCATCGGAAGAATTAGCCAGTGTCCTCATTGACATTGATAACACAGGGTCTTTATCATACCATCTTGAAAAATATTGATTTTCCATATTTGCTCCTTGTAATTATTAACTGTTTTTAAAAACTACTCCGCAGCCGGATGACGGATAATTCCAATCAATAGCACCTTTGGGACAGAACAATCTGCAAGCACCGCATTCCAAGCAGTTTTCATATTGCACAACTATTTCATTTGTATTTTCATCTATACTGTAAACATTTGCGGGGCATATCGCCAAACAAGGTTTATCTTTACATTTTGCACATTTTTTTTGATCAACAATTAAATGTGTTTTATTATCACAATTATACTTAATAGTTGCTAATTTGTCTTGTATTGATTTTTTATTTTCTTTATCTTCCATGTTTATCTTCCGAAAAATATATCTAAAACACACCTAAATGCCATATAGCCGTCTTTTATAAGCTCTTTAAGATTTCTATCTTTAAAAAAGCTTAAAAAATATTCTCTAAACTGCAAGCTTTTTGACTTACAATTTGCGCTTGTTACTATCTTGAAAAACTCTTTCATTTTATACGGATAATAGTTCATCAAAGAAGCGCGCCTATCATATAATCTGTCTATTATATTTCTGTATGTATATAAATCTTTTAAAATAAACGATTTATCAAGCTCTTTTTTATATAAAGATAAATATTCTTGAGAAAAATTACTGTTCTCTAAAGCGCATAGTGCCGTTTTTCCTGCTAATTTACCTGAAATTAGGGCATAATTCGTACCTTCAAAATGCACACTGTTAACAAACCCTGCCGCATCTCCCGCAACAATTACACCGTTATCGGTCAATTTGGGCATTTTGTTATATCCTGTTTCAGGAATTAAATGAGCGCTATATTCAAGCGTTTGCCCGTCTTTAATTAAAGGTTTTATATCGTTATGATTTTTTAAATATTCCAATAATTTATTTATATTTATTTTATTTTGAACTAAATCTGATAAATTCGCACCCACCCCAAGCATTATTGTATCTTTAAAAGTATATAAAAAGCCCATCATAAAGACATTTTTAATACCGTCGGGGTTACCGAGATACATTTTTGTAACCCCATTTGTTAAATCTTCTTTTAAATTAAATCTTTCTTCAATTATTTTTTTATCAAGTTTAATTGTTTCTTTTGCAGATAAAATAACATCTTTCGGTTTATATTTTTCTCTTAAATTCAATCCTTTTGCTAAAAGAGAATTAACACCGTCAGCCAAAATAACAATAGGGGCATAATATTTTTCAAGCTCAGTTTCAACACCGACAACATATTCATTTTGCATTACCAAATTTTTAACCAATGTATTTGGCGCAAAATAAACACCTTTTTTCTTTATAATTTCTATCATCCACTTTTCAAGATTAAATCTTTTAACTGCATAAGCTTCACTTTCGCAGCTGTCTTGATAGGTCAAAGAAAAAGAGCCGGTATCATTTAAAAAAGCCCAACTATGCGAATTGATTATTCTTTCATAAGGCAATGTATCAAAATCATCCTGAAAAACTTCTTTTAAGGCGGTTTTATATATTGCCCCGCCATACATGTTTTTTGAACCCGCGTATTTTGCTCTATCCAATAAAACAACTTTTTTACCTGCACGCGCAACCTCGAGTGCTGCACTAATTCCGCAAGGACCCGCCCCCACAACTATAACATCTGCATTATAATTTATATCCATAATATTAATAATACAAGTTATTTCAATAAAAAACAATAGAATATACTCTTATAATTTTTACGATATATTTAATTTTTGCCAAACCAAGGTGTAATTATATAAAATTTTTTTATGAAAATTTTTAATATAATTGTGCCTGTTTATAATGAAGAAAAAACGCTCGAAAAAACAATCGAAAAAATTTTAGCACTGGAAAAAGAAGAATATATTATTCAGAACAATATCATAATTAAAATTACAATCGTGGATGATTTTTCCGAAGACTCATCCGTTAAAATCGCAAAAAAATTATGCTCAAAAAACAATAATATTAAACTTTTTTGCCACAATAAAAATAAAGGAAAAGGCGCAGCTTTAAAAACAGGCTTCAAAAATGCAAAAGGTGATTTTATCGCTATACAAGATGCAGATGAAGAATATAACCCTCTTGATTATATAAAACTTTTAAAATTAATGTTGGAAAATAACTTAGATGTATGCTACGGCTCAAGATATTTGAATTTAAAATCAAGCTATAAATTTCAACAATTTCATACTTTTATAAATAAATTTTTAACCTTTTTAACAAATATATTTACAAATCTGAATTTAACAGACATGGAAACTTGTTATAAACTTTTTAAAGCCGAAGTTATAAATAAAATAGCGCCATATCTCAAGGAAAATCGCTTTGGCTTTGAACCTGAAATTACAATATATATCGCAAAAGAAAACTTCAAAATTCAAGAATGTCCCATTGAATATAATCCCAGAGGATATAAAGAAGGAAAAAAAATAAAACCAAAAGACGGACTTAGGGCGATTTTTTGTATATTTTATTACGGCATAATGTCAAAAATTAAGAAAACTTCAAAATAAGTTTAAAATATTTTTTTTGTGGAATTTAAAAAATAGAAAGTTTTTTAGTTTAAAAGGAAAGAGAAAAAAGATGGATACTTCAATCAATTTGAATATGCAAAATTTACAACAAAAAGAAGATATGCCAAAATCTGAAACTGCCGGCACTATAGCTCAAGCAAAGGCTCAACCTTTATTTACTCAAACAGCTGAAACAGCAGGAACAATTGCAAGCGCTAATACAGCTCCTACGAATTCAGCACCTGCCTCAAATGGCGGAAGCTCATCATTTAGCACAATGGCATAAAAAAATAAATATATTTTAAAAAAGTACAGTATTGAATTAGTACAATACTGTACTTTTGTCTATTAATTTTAAATTAAATCTCCTTAATAATATCAAAGGAAAAGGAGAAATAACATGAACACACTTATGAGTATTTTTAAATGGGTATGCTATTCACTGGTACTAATCGGGGCTCTAAACTGGGGGTTAATCGGAGCATTTAACTTTGACCTTGTAGGCTTCTTGTTTGGCGATATGACAGCTATGGCAAGAATAATTTACACGCTTGTCGGTCTATCAGCAGTCGGCTACTTCGTATTCTCAATTAGAGAAGAAGGTGAATGCTCACACTATAACTGTTAAAACAAAAAGGGTGAAGATAATTCTTCACCCTTTAACTATATATATTCCTTTATTAATTTTTGTAACAAAGGTATATAAAAAATATCAATAATTTATATAACATATTTTTTATTAATAAGTAAGTAATACACACAAATAAGGAGATAAAAATATGTTTATGAATGCGGTAGAATTAGGTTCACAAGTAGCAAAAGCTCACGGTACAACAAGAATTGTTGAAGCAGGCGTAGAATTTGGCGAAGAAGTGAAAGAAGGATTATTTGATAAACCGGATTTAATTAAAACAACCCCGGAAGCAATTGAAGAAGCAAAAAAAATACTATTTGATGAGCCAAGTATTATTGAAACAGGCGTAGAATTTGGCGAAGAAGTGAAAGAAGGATTATTTGATAAACCGGAAAACGAAGACAAAACCTTAGGGCAAAGGGTTCTTGATTTTCTTACCGGTGGTATTGGAACTAGACTCGGCGAAAAATTAGCAGAAAATATTTCAAAATAAACATCGTATTATTAAAAGAGCAGAGAATTAACTCTGCTCTTTTAATCAAAGTTTATTATAAATAGTTTTACACTTGGACGCATAAAAAACTAATTTTATTTAAAAATTACTTTATTAAAAAGTAGAGATATATTACAAACAGAGGATAATAATGAACATTAACGCAGCAGAATTTGGCGGAAGTTATACACCCCCAAAAAACGAACCAAACAAACTAAACGATATTTTAAATAAAGGCAAACAAACTTTTTATACAATCAACAAAGGAACCGAAGAACTGGGGGACTTAATATTTAACGGTAATGACAACAATAAAGATTATAAAGAATTAGAAGACTTAGCTAATCTAACTGTAGATTTTTTAAGTTTTATGCTTGAAGAAGATTCAACAACAGAACAAGAAGAGCCAAAGAAAAGTGTTAAAGATGTTTTAGTAGATTCATTAACAGAAATTTTCACAGCTGCAATAACAAAAAAATTCCAAAATTAATCCTCAATAAGCCAAGCAAATATAACAACAAAAAGAGGGTAAAATTACTTTTACCCTCTTAATTTGTATAAACTGAAAATTATTATTCAATAATTTTATCTACAACGCCGGCACCAACTGTTCTACCGCCTTCACGGATAGCGAATTTCATACCTTGTTCGATTGCAACAGGGTTGATTAATTCAACTT
>CALVET010000053.1 GCA_944326675.1 Candidatus Gastranaerophilales bacterium | reverse complement strand
CTAGCAACAACATCAGAAATGTCAGGATGGGCTAATAACTCTAAAGGTAAGGGAACAAGCGGTCTACAACTTTGCGACTACCATTCAGGTTACTCGTCAGCTCGTTGTTACTATTCGAGTAGGTGCCCTGGGTCGTACGATGGCTATTGCGACCCGTACTACGTGTGGAGCGGTAATGTTGGTGGTTCATCTGACGCTTACCTTTACTATTTGGATAGGGGTAGTTGGGTTCAGCTTAGCGATAGCCGCTCGTACGCCTTTTCGGTGCGCTGTGTCACGAATTTATAGTTCAACCCTTTAACCCTTCTACCCTTTCTCGGCGCGAATTTTAGAAATGAGGTGATAAATAATGAAAACTTAAAACTTTAAAACTTTTGAACTTTTAAAATTGAATAATTTAAAAATGTAAATTTAAAACTTTTAACTTTTCAAAATAACAATGAATATCAAAACAAATAAAAAAGTTAAAAGGAGAGGTTAATTTATCCATGGAACGATAAAAATTGAATAGAAAGGATATAACCATGGCGCAATATATGCATTTAGATGTTTACAAAAAAGCTTATGAATTTTTAGTGTATTATTCTTGTCTTTTAATACACATGCAAAGAGAGTACAGATACACAATAGGAGAAAAGTTATTAAATTTAATTATTGAATTTATAGTATCAATTTATAAAGCAAATGACGCAAAAACAAATACGGCTCGTGCAGCAGCAATAAGAGTTATGATTGAAAAAATAAAACAAATAAGTGTGACACTAAGATTGGTTAATTCACTTAAGAATATTTCAAATGAAAAATATTTAAACTGTTGTTTGTATGTAGAAGATATTGAAAAACAGCTTTCGGGTTGGTTGAATTATACAAGCAAGAATGCACAAAATGAAGCAATTAATCAGTATAAGACAGTAATTTTAAAGTAATTAGGATGATTAAAGTTGGCAAAAGAGTTTAAAAAAGCAGAATTTAGTTTTGAGAAGTTATATGAAGCTTACAGAGATTGCAGAAAGCACAAAAGCTCAACATATCAGGCTATGGAGTTTGAATTTGAACGAGAAAAAAATCTGTATGAGCTTTATATGGATATACTTGAAAACAAATATGAAATCGGTAGAAGCATTTGCTTTGTTATAAGTGAGCCAAAGTATAGAGAAATATGGGCAGGTTCTTTTAGAGACAGAATTGTTCATCATTTAATATATAATGCAATTTATGACAGATTTGTTCCAAGATTTATATTTGATACATACAGCTGCATTGTTGGCAGAGGGACTCTTTTGGGTGCAAAAAGAGCTGCTATGTTTGCAAGAAACATTACTCAAAATTATTCTAAAGATGCCTATTTTATTAAAATGGACATAAAAAACTATTTTGTCAGCATTAATAAGCATATTTTACATCGGCTTGTTATGGAAAGAGTAGACGAAGAGGAAGAAAAATGGCTGGCAGATTTAATCAGGCAAGTTATATTTCATGATCCGAGAAAAAATATGTATTTAAAATCTCCGAAAGAAATGCTTGATAAATTGCCAAAATATAAAAGCCTTTTTTATACAAGCGTTGAATGTGGCTTGCCTATTGGCAATCTGACCAGTCAATTTTTTTCTAATGTTTATTTAAATACGCTTGATCAGTATGCTAAACATGTTCTCGGGTGTAAATATTACCTAAGATATGTGGATGACATTTTGATAATAGATAAGGACCCCGGTTTTTTAAATTATGCATATTCTAAGATTAACAGGTTTTTAATTGAGAATTTGGATTTAGAACTAAATCATAAAAAGAAAAACATTAATTTAGTGAAAAGAGGTTTTGATTTTGTTGGTTTTGTTGTTAAACCGGGACATGTTCATTTGAGAAATAAAACAATAAATAAGTGTTTTAACTCAATTGATTGTTGGAAAAAAAGTAAAAATAGAAATTCAAAGGAGGAATTGCTCGAAATAAGAAGTAAGGTTAATAGTTATCTTGGAATGTTAAGACATGTGGATGGATTTAACATGAGAAAAAGAATTTCAAATTCATTGGGCACTTGTCTTTTGATTCCTGATGATAATTTTTCTAAACTAAACGTAGTTTAGAATAGGCTTTGAATTTATAGGCTCAAGGGTCTATTTAGTTAAGTCTAATCTAAAAAATCGTCGAAATAGCTAAAATAATGGCTGAATACTTATGAAAGGTAAAGATAATATATTAATGAATTTAATGTATGATAAAAAAATTTCGATAGAACTTTGCGACAACAATTCAGGTAACTCGTCAGCTCGTTGTAACAATTCGAGTAGGTGCCCTGGGTCGAACAATGGCAATTGCAACCCGAACAACGTGTGGAGCGGTAATGTTAATGGTTCATCTAACGCTTACAATTACTATTTGAATAGGGGTAGTTGGAATCAGAATAGCAATAGCCGCACGAACGCCTTTTCGGTGCGCTGTGTCACGGATTTTTTAGAGAAATTTCTATTCCTTGTTTTCGCCAAGCCAAGTCTGGCTAGGCTCAAACTGCGTCAGGATTTGTTATTTTTTGTGTTTTGATATTCCGGGGGGTTTTATACCCCCGTTTTTTTATGCTTAGTGATTGTGTTGTAATTATAACTTCATAATTATAGACCCTGAAACCAGTTCAGGGTGACAGGGGGGGGTAATTATACGCACCTCAAGGGTATTTCCAATCCCTAAAGCTCACAAGTTCGCTAAGGGATTGTGGGTATCGTCTCAGTCCAGTGTTGCAATAGCCCACCAAGCTCAACGCTTCGGCGTCAAAAATGCTCCTGAGGGACTTACGTCCCACGTCGCCTCAGTCCAGTGTCGGGCTGTCTGTCAAAACTCAACGTTTTGACATCACGCCCTCACATCCTTGTGCCTTTTCATTCTCGCCTAAGTCCGTCGGACTAAGACTCGAATTTCAAAGGTTCTTCACACACCTCTGCCCTAAACGTCGTTCGCTAAGCCAAGTCTGGCTAAGCTCACTTGTTTAGGGTAAAAAAAAGCGGATGTTATCCGCTTTTGACCTAAAATCTATCTAACCATTTCCACAACATCACGAACTGTTTTTACTATCTCTTTATAATTATCTTTATTATATAGTTCTCGTCCTATTCCGACTGCTGCTGCACCGACTTTTAAATAGTCTTTTATTTCATCTATTTTTACAAATCCGCATGGTAGCAAATTTAAAAATGGCATTGGTTTGACCATATCTTTTATATATTCAACGCCACCCATCTCGGCAACGGGATATATTTTTATTAATGGCATTCTGTTTCTCCATGCGTTATATGCTTCGTTTGGAGTTGTTACAGATGGAATTAAAAATGCTTCGTAGCATGAGGCAAATCTTACTAAATTTGTTTGAAATATCGGACTGGCAATTATTTTTGCACCGTATTCTATTGCCCTATGAGCCTGTTGCGTTGTTATTATTCCGCCTTGTGCAACTGTTATATTATCAAATTCTGTTATTTTTTTTGTAACTTCAAGAGGAGCATTTAATTCGATAAATTTTATGCCGCCTTCTATGTATGCTCTTGCAAGTTCATACGCACATTGCGGGTCGTCTTCTCTTATAATTCCATAGATTTTTTCTTTTTTAATGCCGTTTAAAATATTCATGAAGCGATAACCATTCTCTTTGAATTTGTTTTTTGAACTATGCTTTCGATGTTTTTTAAGCGAAGGATGTTAATCGCTTTTTTGATTTCTTCATCTGCCACAAGCCAGCATATTTTCTTTTTAAAATTATTAATAAAACAATATGTTGAACACAAAATAGCTATTTTTGTCGCGTTTATCAGATTCATTGTGCTGATATCGATTATATATTTTCCGTTTTGTGTTATATAGTCTAATTTTAATGAGGAGTTGTCACATTCAACAATAAAGTTGCTTTTTGACAATTTGATTTGTTTGATGTTGTTCATATTTTTTCTTTTTTAACTACAATTTATTTTACGGCATTTGGTTTTGGTTTTTTACTTGAATTTTATAAAACTAATCCTTTTGATGTATAATTTTATAAAATACTATTTCGGAGAAAAATATGAAAAAAAATGATATTGAATTACGCTCTATAGCTAAAAATATTAAGCTTGTTGCTTTTGATGTGGATGGCGTAATGACAGATGGGTCTTTAACTTTTTTAGAAGACGGAAGAGAAATAAAAACATATAACGCAAAAGACGGGCTTGGTGTTGTAATGCTTTCAAAAGCAGACATAATCACTTCAATTATTACAGCAAGGGAAAATAATGCAGTTAAATTAAGGGCTGAAATGATTGATATAAAAGAGTTGTATATGGGTCAAAAAAATAAACTAAAAGCATTAAATGAACTCATTGAAAAATATAATTTAAAACCATCAGAAATTGCTTACATGGGTGATGATTTACCTGATATTTGCGTTTTAAGGGAAGTTGGTTTAAAGTGCTGTCCTAATGATGCGGTGACGGAAGTTAAGAAAGAGTGTAATTTTATTTCGGACTATTGTGGCGGCAGAGGTGCCGTGAGAGAACTTTGCGACTTTATTTTGTTTTCTAAAGGTATTGATTACGATAAAATATCAAAGCCTTCAAAACAATAGTTGATTTTAAAAAATAAAAAAGCCGAAGATTATATTTCTTCGGCTTTTTTGATATCTTTTATTGCTTATTTAATATTTGAATAAGTCCAAGCGTCTTGGTTTGGTGCTTCAAAAGATGCTGAATTGCTTCCGTTTGTTTCTTCTTGAACACCACCATGAGCAATCGGTTTATAGATTCTGTTGAAGTATTCGATAACCATTCTGTCTGAGTTAAAGTATCCTTCAGCTGTTCTCATAGCTTGACGCATTAAACGAGCCCATTCTTGTTTATTTTCATAGTATGTAGGAATGATTTCGTTTTCAAGTGTATTCATCATACATCTGTGGTCTTTCCAGTGTCTTTCTTGCCATGGAATATCATCATCAAGACCCGGATATTCTATTGTATAACCGTTAATTCCCGGGAAAGTACCTTCAACTGTCCAACCGTCATAAATTGAGAAGTGAACGGCACCGTTCATATTAGCTGACATACCTGATGTACCTGATGCTTCAAGAGGTCTTGTTGGTGTGTTTAACCAAATATCGGTACCTTTTTTAAGTTTAGCTGATAGTCCAAGTTCATAACCGGGTAATACAACCATGTTTTTCATAGTGTATGATTTTTTAAGAATGTTGTTAAATGTTTCTTTACCCATTGTGTCATCAGGGTGGAATTTACCTGCGAATATAAGTTGTACTTTGTTTTCATTTAATAGTTTAGATATTCTGTCTTCATCCATTAAAATTAACCAAGCACGTTTGTAGTCGGCAAATCTTCTTGCCCAAGTAATTGTTAATACATTCGGATCAAAGCGTTTTCCTTGAGTATCTGAAATGTATTGGAATAATTCTTTTTTCATTTCATATTTAACATCAAGCAATTCTTGATCAGATTTAGCTTTTGCCATTCTTTCATCTTGCCAATAGTGAAGATTTACGGCATTTGTAATTGCTTTAATAGGACATCTGTCTTTAACCCATTCCCACATTTTGTTAGCAACTAAGCCGTGGAGTTGAGATACAGCGTTTGCTATTCTTGACATTCTAAGAGCTGCAACTGTTAAAGAGAAGTTTTCTCCGCCAAGTTCAACAGCTGTTTCTCTTGAGCAACCACTGAAGAAACCTGCGTCAACCAATGTATCAACCCAGTGTACTTCGTTTCCTGCCGGAACAGGAGTGTGAGTTGTGAATACGGTTTTTCTTCTAACAGCTTGAAGGTCACCGTTGTATTGTCTCAATAATTCAAATGCGGCAGGAAGTGCGTGTCCTTCGTTTAAGTGGATGCAGTCAAAGTTGTAACCAACTGCTTGAAGTATTCTAACACCACCGATACCAAGAACTGTTTCTTGAGCTACACGAATTTTTTCATCTCCGTCATATAATTTATGTGAAATTTTTCTTGCCCATTCGGAGTTGCCGTCGATATCAGTTGTTAATAAATAGATTGGACAAGTTCCGAAAAGTTCAGGTTCAACTCTGTAAGCTTTAACGATTACATCTTCGCCAAATACTTTAACAGTTGTTGAAACGTTCAAATCAGTTAAGAAATCATAGTGTTTTCTGATGTATGCTACTTCTACATTGCCGCTTTCATTGATTCTTTGATCGTAATAACCAAAAGACCATAACATAGTAACACCAACCATTGGCATTTGAAGGTATCCTGCTGATTGCATGTGAGAACCTGCAAGGAAACCCAAACCACCTGAATATGTTGCTAAGGATTGGTCAATTGCAATTTCCATTGAAAAGTAAGCTACGTTTGGTAAAGCCATAATTTAATCCTTATAATACTAACTACGTCGTTTAATTAAATATTAACACAAATATAATTATATCCAAGAAAATAATTCTACAGTGCTAATCTTTTTGCCTTATTAAATATATCAAAAAAATTTCTCGTGTAAAAACTTTTATGCGTCCATGATACAAAACTTAATATAAATTATGATAAACTTGCCAGAAATATTATGTTTTGAACCCAATTACGGCAGGTTTTTTCATCTGTTGAATTGATTTTGCCTCCGCCTCTGTCTTCGTGTCCGCCGATTGAAAAATTATTGCTTTTTATGTTTCTTAGCGCGCAATCGTAGAATTGTTTTAAGTTTTTTTCTTTTGAATGTACGCTGAGCCTATAGGTGTTATTTGCTTCGTAAAATGTGAAAACAGTTTTTATATTATCATATTTTTGTAAAACATTTTGTCGGAAACGATTTAAAATAGTGCTTGTTGTTGTATTATCGCCGCCAAGTTCTTTCCAAGTCGGGTCATTTGGCGGGATTTCCACATATGCAATTGTATTATCGGCGTTGTATTTTAATTTTTCGTATAATGAATTACTAAAAGCTTTTTCTTTTGGAGAAAGTGAGCTCATTATATCAATTTTTTTTGCTATATCCGATATTTCTTCTAGACTCAACATACTTATGAGTTTTTTATATATTTCATAAGCATTTATATCTTGCGTCATTTCTTTATTTACTTTAATTGTTCCTTTTTCTCCGTCACATTTTACAAGTCCTTTTTTGCTGCAGTCGCTTATTAATCCGAACAGTAAATCGTATGCGGTATCTTTTGATATTTCTTTATCCATTGCTTCAAAAAATCTATAGATTATGCTTGTTGCTGATTTTGCCGTGGTATCAATATAAAAAGAGGATATTTTATTTTCTGCTTCATTATTTTCTTCTTGTGTTAAAACAACACTGTCGCTTGATATATTTGAACCGATGTGGTGATCTAATCCGATTATTTTACTTGATTTTTTGATATAACTATATACATTTGGTGCTATTCTGTTTTTTTGGCTAAAATCAACACAAACAACAGTTTCCGGAGTTTCATCATCTTTTAGATTTTTTGCTTGAATTATGTTTTTATTTTGGGTTCTTAAGGTTAAACTTTTTAAATCTTGAGAAAGTATTATTCTTGCGTTTTTTCCTTGTTGTTCAAGATAATCTGCCATTGCAAGGGCAGAATTTGCCGAGTCTCTGTCTGTTGATTCATGACAAATTATATCTATTTTTGATGATTTTCTAAGCATATTGTCAATGTGCCTTGCTTGCTTTTTGGACATTTTATATGCTTTAAAATTAATGTTTGAGTTATTAATTTTCATTATTTAACTCTCTATTAAATTTTTTATATACAATAAATCTTTTTTAAATAAATCTCTTGGCGAGCCTGTTTGTGTTGAGTGGTATCTTAACAGGTAAGAAGGATGAAAAATCGGAATAAATTTTCTGCCTTCTATTTCAAAAATTTTTCCTCTTGCTTTTGTAATTGTCAATTTTTTATCTAAAATAAAGCTCTCAAGAGCGGTTGAACCTACAAGAACAATAATTTTAGGATTTATTAATTCGATTTGTTTATCCAAAAAATGTTTGCAGGCTGTTTTTTCTTTTGCGGTCGGTTTTCTGTTTTGGGGCGGGCGGCATTTAATTGTGTTTGCAATATAAAAATCATTTTGTTTAATATTGACTTCAAATAAATATTTTCTTAAAAGCTGTCCGGCTCTCCCTATAAAAGGAATGCCTGTTTCGTCTTCATTTTTCCCCGGCGCTTCACCTATAAACATAATGGGCGCAGTTTCGCACCCATCAGAAAAAACAGTTTTATTTTTTGTTTTAAACAACTCACAACTCTTGCACTCTTGTGCTTCTTTTTTTAAGTTTTCAAGTTGTATAGTTTTTGTTGTCATAGTTAATCTTTTTTGTATTCTACTTCAAAACCAAACAGTGATGAAACTGATTTATCATCGTGTATTCTTGAAATTGCTTCTCCTAATAGAGGAGCTACGCTAACTTGTTTGATTTTTTCGGGAATTACGGTATCTTTTAAAGGAATTGTGTTTGTAACAATTACCTCTTTAATTGGAGATTGTTCAAGTCTTTCTAAGGCAGGACCTGAAAATACAGGATGAACTGCGCAAACATAAACATCTTTTGCACCTTGTTCTTTTAACATTCTTGCTGCTTCGCAGATTGTTCCTGCTGTATCAATGATGTCGTCAAACATTACGCAAACTTTATCTTTGACATCACCTATAATATTGCAGGCAATTGCACTGTTGTGCTTGTCGCGTCTTTTGTCGATAATTGCAATAGGTGCGCCCACTTGTTTAGCTAAAGCTCTTGTTCTTTTAACACCGCCCATATCGGGAGAAACACAAACTAATTCTGACCCTTGAGTGTTTATGTTTTTAACATAGTTTACGATAACGGGAGTTGCATAAATATGGTCAACTAAAATGTTGAAGAAGCCTTGAATTTGTCCTGTATGTAAATCCATTGCAAGAACTCTTGTCGCACCTGCTTGGGTTAATAAATCTGCAACTAATTTTGCTGTGATTGCTTCTCTGCCTGAGGCTTTTCTGTCTTGTCTTGCATAGCCGTAGTAAGGAATTACTGCTGTAATTGATTTTGCGCTTGCTCTTTTAAAAGCATCCAATAAAATTAATAATTCAACTAAATTTTCATTTACGGGGTCGCAAATCGGTTGAACTATAAAAACGTCATCTCCGCGGACAGAGTCTTGAATTTGTACGTATATTTCACCGTCTGAGAAATTTTTAATTGTGATGGGCTCTAAGCTTGTACCTAAATATTGCGCAATTTCCTCTGCAAGTGCATTATTTGAACGTCCTGAAAACAATTTAATATCATGGGTGGGTAGGATTTTTTGAATTTCTTTTAATTCGGTTTCTAATTCAAGGCTCATTTTATTTTTTCTCCTTCATATTTTTTACCCAATTTTTCATTTCTTTTTGGGGGCTGCGTGCCATTGCTAATGATTGACTTTCTACATCTTTTGTTATACAGCTGGAAGCTGCTATAAATGCCTCTTTACCTATTTCAACGGGTGCTACAATAACTGAATTTGAACCTATTGAAACGCCGTCGTGAAGTGTGGACATTTTCTTTTCTTTTGTAATGGAGTTAAAGTTTGCAAAAATTGTTCCTGCGCCAATGTTAACTTTAGAACCAATTATTGCGTCTCCTACATAACTTAAATGACAAACATTAGTATTTTTTGCTATTTTTGCATTTTTTAGTTCAACAAAATTACCTATTTTGCACCCCTCTCCTACCTCGCAATTACCTCTAAGGTGAGCCATTGGACCAATTTTACAATTCTTAGCAATTGTATTTTTTCCTTCAATATAGGTGTTAGGATAAATTGTTGTATCTATGTCAATAGTGGTTTCAGGAGAAATGTATGTAGATTCGGGATCTACAATTGTAACCCCGTTTTCCATCAGATATTTATTGTGTCTGTCTTTCATTAATTTGGCGGCATGCGCTAAATTTTCTCTTGAATTAATGCCATATATTTCGTCGCTATCTATATTTACATATCCGAGAACTTTATAGGCGTTGTCTCTTGCCCATTTGATTATATCGGTTAAATAATATTCGCCTTGAACATTGTTGTTTTTAAGCTCTGTGAAAGCTTTTCTGATTTTTGCCCAATCAAGACAATAAACACCTGTGTTTACTTCTTTGATTTCTTTAATGGTTTCATTTGCGTCTTTTTCTTCGATTATTTTTATGATTTCGTCTTTTGTATTTCTTATAATTCTTCCGTATCCGAAAGGATTATCAAAAATAGTTGTCATAACTGTTAAATCGGCTGCATTTTCATTATGATATCTGACAAGATTTCTAAGAGTTTTTGTGGAAATTAAAGGGGTATCTCCGCAAGTTATAATTACGTTTCCTCTAAAGTCATGCAATAAAGGAAGTGCCTGAGCAACGGCATGACCTGTTCCCAGCTGCTCTTTTTGCAGCGTTGTTTTTACATATTTATAGTTTTTATTTAGATATTCTTCAACCGTTGGCGCGCCGTGACCAATGATGACTATACTTTGGGTTTTAGTGTGCAGTCTTGCTATTGCTTCAACAACCCAGCCCAGTAATGGTTTGTTGAAAATTTCATGGAGTACTTTTGGTTTTGCCGATTTCATTCTAGTGCCTTTGCCTGCAGCAAGGACAATTGCTCTTACTTCTTTTTCCATCAAATTCCACCTTGTTTTATTAAGTTTTTTATTGAGATTTTCTCATAAAAATTAATGTTTTAGAATACAAAAATTGTGTTTTTTATACAATTTTTTACATTTAATTAAAACTTAGTTGTATAATGAATTTATGAAAATATTAGATAAGTTAAAAAACAAAATTATTATTTCGCTTCAGGCAATGCCTGATGAACCTTTGTATGAGGAAAATTGTATTATCGCTTTTGCTAAATCGTTAATAGACTTAGGGGGAGTAAAAGCGCTGAGATTAGCTGGTGCAAGAGATATTAGAAATATTAAATCTATGTATCCTGATTGTATTGTAATTGGGATAACTAAGCCTGATAAAATTCCCGATAATTATAAAGAGCTTGTTTATATTACTCCGAATATTTCCGATTGCAAAAAGATAATTGAAGCAGGAGCGGATATAATTGCTCTTGATGCCACAATGAGAAAAAGACCCAATAATGAAACATTGGAGGATTTATTAAAATATATAAAAGAAAATAATAAATTAGCAATGGCGGATATTGCAACTTATGAAGAAGCAAAAAATGCTTATGAGCTTGGTTTTGATATTGTATCTACAACTCTAAGCGGTTATACAATTGAAACTCAAAATAAACCCAATACTCCTGATTTTGACTTGGTTAAAAAGATTAAAGAAAATCTTGATATTTTTACAATTTTAGAAGGAAAAATTTGGGAAAAACAAGAAGCAAAAAAAGCTTTTGAATTTGGTGCGGATGCTGTTGTTATCGGAAGCGCGGTTACAAGACCGCAATTGATAGCAAAAAGATTTAGAGAGGTTGAAAAAGGACTATAAATGAAAAAAGCACTTGGAATTGATATAGGCGGAACAAAAATTTCTTATGTAATTGTTGATGAAAAAGGAAATTTTTTAAACGAGGTTCATAAAATAAAAACACCAAAAACAAAAGATGAAATTTTTGATACATTGGCCTGTATTGTATCTGAGGCTGAAAATGACGTTGATTTTATTGCAATAGCAACGGCAGGTGCCGTAAATAACGAAAATACAAAAGTAATAGGTTCAACGGCAAATTTACCCTTAGGATATAAAGATATTGATTTTTCAATGTTATCAAATAAAAGAGTTTTTATTGAAAATGATGCAAATTCTGCTGCTTATGCCGAATTTAAACTTGGGGCAGCAAATGGTTATAATAATTCAATAACTTTGACTTTAGGAACAGGCGTTGGAAGCGGAATTATAATTAACGGCAAGCTTTTAAAAGGAAAATCAGGTGCTGCAGGTGAGATGCATTTTATGATGGAAAGAGGTGAAAAAAGGCAATGCACTTGCGGTTCATACGATTGTTTTGAAGCTTATGCGAGCGGAAACGGCTTAAGAAGAACAGCAGTTGAAGTTTTTGGTGATGAATCTGTAACTACTTATGATGTTATTGAAAAAGCTAAAAACAACAATGAAAAAGCGCTAAAAGCTCTTGAAACTTGGCAAAGAGATATTGCTTTAGGAATATTGGGTTTAAACAACATCTTTGATACCGATTGTTTTATTTTATCAGGGTCAATGGAACAATTTGTTGATACAAAAAAAATTGAAGATTTTGTAAATTCAAAAACCGTAACAACAAAAACAAAAGTTTTGCATGCCAAAATGGGAAATTATTCAGGCATGATTGGCGCTTCTTTGTTGGGTTTTGATTTATTGAGTTTATAAATTTTTTTATAATAAAAAAAGACCTGAAATTAAATTTCAGGTCTTTTCGTTTGTTTTAAACTAAATTATAGTTTAGAAGCAACCATATAAGTAGTTTCAGCTAATCTTGTTGAATAACCCATTTCGTTATCATACCAAGAAACAACTTTAACCATGTTGTCGCCCATTGTCATAGTTAATGCAGCGTCAACTGTTGATGATTGAGATGTTCCGATGTAGTCAGAAGATACAAGCGGTTCTTCAGAGTAGCAAAGGATTTTGCCATCTGCTGCTTCTTTTAAAGCTGCGTTAACTGCTTCAACAGTAACAGGTTTAGAAGTTTCAACAACGATATCAACAACAGAAACGTCCGGAGTAGGAACTCTCATAGCAAAACCGTTTAATTTACCTTGTAATTGAGGTAATACAAGAGCAACGGCTCTAGCTGCACCTGTTGTTGTAGGAACGATGTTTAAAGCACCTGCTCTAGCACGACGTGGGTCTTTGTGACCTGCATCTAAGATTCTTTGGTCGCCTGTGTATGAGTGAACAGTTGTCATCAAACCTTTAACGATACCGAATTTTTCATCTAAAACTTTTGCAACAGGAGCTAAGCAGTTAGTTGTGCAAGAAGCCATAGAAATGATGTTGTGTTTAGCAGGATCATATTCTTTATCGTTAACGCCTAAAACGATTGTTTTATCTTCGTTTTTAGCAGGTGCAGAAATGATAACTTTTTTAGCACCGGCTGTGATATGAGCAGCGGCTTTAGTAGCATCTGTGTAGAAACCTGTTGATTCAACAACAACTTCAACGCCTAATTTTGCCCAAGGTAGGTTAGCAGGATCTTTTTCAGCAAAGAATAAGATTTTTTTGCCGTTGATTACTAAACCATCTTCAACAACTTCAACAGTACCGTCGAATTTGCCCATAACTGAATCATGTTTAAATACGTGAGCTGCATTTGCAGGAGTTAGACCAGGGTCATTGATTGCAACATAATCAATTTTTTCATAAATGCCTTCTCTGATAGCTGCACGTAGAGTGTTTCTTCCGATTCTACCGAAACCGTTAATTGCAACTTTTGTCATATAGTTTCTCCTTCTAATATGTATTAGTTAATACT
>CALVET010000052.1 GCA_944326675.1 Candidatus Gastranaerophilales bacterium | reverse complement strand
CTAAAGTTCGCTCGTTAATTCGGTACGGACTCCGTGCTTTGCGCCAAGCTCCACGCTTGCCGCATACGCACTGCGCACACCACTGCCCCAAACTTCGCTCACTAAGTTCACCCGGTGAACTAAAGTTCGCTCGTTTGGGGTTTTGTGTTTTGATATTAGATTTTTTCTTCAAAAAGTTTATCTGCAAGTTTTTGTTCTGTTTTGCCGTTTAATCTTTTTGATATTTTTCTTATTTTTTGTCCGACAAGCTCCATTTCGGGCGTCCAAATGAAATTATCAAGAACATATTTTTCACCAACTGAAAAATCGTTACTTAATTGGACTTTTATAATTTCACCGAGCATTTGTCTTGCTACATAAACCATTCTATCGATATCAACAGATAAAAATCCGTCCTTAGAAATTGTCATAGCGCCGTTTTGAATAAAATAATAATTTTGCATAACGGTTCTAACCCTATGTGCTTGAGTTAATTCCGGTTTTGATTTTAATAAACTGTCTGCTGCAAAAGTTACGATTATTTTATCTCTTTCTTCTTTTGTATACAGTCCTTCTTCGACTAATACATCAAGCATAGCCAACGAAACCATATCGGCTTTGTTTTCTTCAATAATTGATTTATACTTTCCTAAAGCTTCACAACCTGATTTAGGTCCAAGGGAATGACCGTTTTCATGACCTATTGTAAAAGGGTGGTCCATCTTATCGTCATAATATTTGTGAAATTCTTTTTCAAGTGTATTATCTAATCTTTCTTGGATTTTTTGTTTAGCGTCTTCGCTTGTAACAAAACGAATTTGTCTATGGTAAACGTTTCTTCTTCCACCGCCTATAGTCAAAGACAGTTTATCGTTATTTGGAAGATTTTCAGCTAATGTTATACCGGCGCGAAATGCTCCGACATCACCTGCAACTTCAACTAAATCAACATCTACCATGGTTTGAGAAATTTTATTTTTTCCATCAATTACTTGACTATATTCATCATTATATGGCATATAATCTGCCATTACAGGCAGGTAATCTTTAACTTTTAAAATATAGTCCGTTCCTTCTTTGTTGACTATTCCGACGCGTGCCCCTAAATAGTCTTTTGAAATTACTTCAATATTGTTTTCTTTTAATAGTTTAGCTAAAATCGGGTTTTCCAAAACGGTTTCCGTCATTTCATCGCTGTAGTTTTCTCTTGTTATGGTAAATTCTAAAGGGGTATTTTGTAAAGACGCCCATTTTTTATCTGCGTAAGCGTCAAGCATAGGGTCAGCAACTAAAAGGGCTTGTGATTGAAGTCTTAAAAATTCATTAAATTCAATACAAGTAGATACACAGCTTGCTCTTAATAATAATTCGGCTACTTTTTTAAAGTCATCTTGAAATTTATCAATATAATCTATCGCTTTTAATTCTTTTCCTTGTCTTTCAACAACGCTTCTTTGATTTAAGATTTTTTTAACTTCATCAATTTTGCCTTCTTCTATCATTTTAATTAGTATTTGATGAAATTCTTCAATAGATAAATCATCGGGATATAAACCTCTGCCTTGTTTTTTTTCTAACCCTTTAGCTAATTTGACAAGGTTAGATTCGCAATCCAGTGCAAAAATTCCTTTTTGAGCGTCAAAAAGAATTTTTGTTAATTCGGCTTGTTTGTTACCTTTTTTGATTTGTTCTTCTAAAAATTTTTTAAAGGGAAGATTATGATGTGAATCAAGCTGCATGTTTATTTTTTCAATTATTCTTGCAGCTTTAACAAGAAAAGAGAGAGCTTTTTTATCTCCGTCTTTCAAATTTAAAAATTCTTTAGCGTCAACATCCAGCATTTTTTTTGTTAAAAGATAATCTTTTGAAGTTCTTTTTTCTAATTCAGCTATATCTAATCCGTATTCGTATTTCATAAATCTCTATCCTTATTTTATATTTGAGATTATAACATTTTTTTTAAAAAAAATTCAATAATTTTACCATCTAAATTTATCAGGAACAGGGTCATATCCGCCTTTGTGGTAGGGATGACATCTTAAAATTCTTTTAATTCCTAAGTAGAACCCTTTTAAAAGTCCGAATTTTTCAATTGCCTGATACATATATCTTGAACAGGTTGGTTCATAAATGCACACTTTGGGTGTAAATTTTGAAAAAAATTGATAAATTTTAATTAATTTTAAAAAAATATTTTTAAATATATTCATTGAATTATTATACTCAAAAATAACTTATCCGCCAAAATGACTATTAAACAAGAATTTTATTGTTGTATAATAGATAAATAACAAGTAGGGGTTTTATTTATGAAAAAAAGAATAATAATTGCGCTGGCATTATCTTTATTTTTAACAATGAATCATGACACTTTTGCAGTTGAATATTCTCAACAAGACGTGCAAAGATATAGCGCATATTATTCAAACGGTATGGAATATCTTAAAAACCAACAATATAGCTCTGCAATAAGCGAGTTTAAAAAAGTTTTAAGATTTTCTCCTTATGATGAAACAACTCAAAGTGCCCTATCGGGTGCATATTTGGCAAGGGCGCAATATTATAGAGAAACAACAAAAGAATTAAAAAAGGCTTTAAATGATTACAAAAGTGCTCTATTTTATGCAAAATATTGGAAATCAAACGGACAAATAAGTTCAACCTTGGCTTCATTAGCTTCAACGGCGCAAAAAGAAACAGATTCAATAGAAAAAAGATTAAATGTTGCGCAAAATTCAGCCTCAAGACTTCAAAATGCAAAAATCTTAAGAGCACAAGGAGAATTAGCTGCAGCTGCTTATGATTATATTCAATTAAAAAATTCTGAATATAAAGAAGCTGCCTATGAAAATCTTGGGAATATATATAAAAACCTTAATAATTTAGCAGTTGCAATGGATTATTATAAAACTGCTATAGATATTAACCCCAAAAACCCGAAGCTACATTTTATGTATGGCGTAATGCTTGATGAGGCACAAAATTATGAAGCAAGTATGGAACAATATAATTTAGCCTTGCAATATGGCGATAATAGCCCTGAATTATTAGAAATATTAGAAAATAAATGGACTCAAAACATTGTAAATAACCCTAACGATGCGCAAAATTATGTTAATTTGGGTGCGATATATCAAAAACAAGGTAATTTTGAAAACGCCAAAGCGCAATATTTAAAAGCTTATCAATTGGATAGTTCGGATGAAACAATTTTATATAATCTTGCTTCATTATATGTTCAGCAAAAAAATTATGCTGAAGCAATAAATACTTATGATAAACTTTTGGCTAAAAAGCCAAATAACCAAGAAGTTTTAAATTATAAAGCAGATTTATATGAAAAAATGGGGCAATATGAAAATGCTCTAAAACAATATGAAGCTATTTTGGCTATAAATCCGAATGATAAAGAAGCAAAAGACAGCGCTGATAATATAATTTTAAATCATTTTTCAGGCGAAAAACTTCAAAACTATTTAATGGCTAAAGCTCAAAAAAATCCTAACAGTTATGAAGCTCAATTTAACTATGCCCTTGAACTTCATAAAAACAAAAATTACAATCAGGCAATTCAATATTATAAAAAAGCAATAAGCATTAATCCTTCTAAAGAAGAAACTTACATTAATCTTGCTCAAATATATTTAGAAAAAAAGGATTATACGCAAGCAAGTGCAATTTGTCAGCAAGGATTATTGGTTTTACCCAACAGCGCAGAATTAAAAAACTATTTAGCTGACGCTAAGGAATATTCAATCAGTTCTCAATTTGATGCCGCAACAAAATTATTTAACGAAAAGCAATATTCAAAAGCAATAAATGAATATTTAAAAATACCTTCTCAAACTCCTGAGGTTAAAATGGCAATAGCAAGTTGTTATTGGCAATTGAATGATTATAAAAATGCAAATAAATATTATCTTGAAATCTTAGCTCAAGAACCAAATAACAAAGAGGCTCTTGAAAATAGTGCCTATGCATATTACTCTATGAATGATTTTACAAATGCAAAATTAAGTGCAAACAAAATTTTGGCTTATGATAAAACAAACCAAACCGCAAAAGAAATTTTAGCGGGAATTGAAGAAAATGAATACTCTAATCTTTTAAATGACGCAATAGCAAAATATGAAAGCGGCGACTATAATAATTCTCTTTCTTTGATAAACAAAGTTTTATCTCAAAAGCCTGATGATGAATATGCAGCTTATTATAAAGGGTTAAATCTCGATGAGCTTAAAAAGACTTCTGAAGCAATAAAACAATATAAAGCTTTGATTTTAAAACATCCTGAGTTTTCAAATGCTTATTATTCTCTTGCTTTAGATTTTGATAATACTGAAAATTATAAAGAAGCTGTGGAATATTATGAAAAATTCTTGAGTTTGAAGGCAAAAAATAATGAACAGGATGAAATGACTCAATTTTGTACTTCAAGAATTAAAGAGTTGAAGGATTATTTGAATAAATTAAATGCAAGTACCAAATAAAAAAATAAACATAGATGATATTAAAGTAATTCAAGCACCTTTAGCGGGAATTTCAGATGTTGTTTTCAGGGGCTTAATTAGAAAATATAATTCTAAATGTCTTATGACGACAGAGATGATTTCATCTGAAATGCTTTGCAATAATCCTAATCCGAGGATAATTCAATTTAATGAATTTGAATATCCTCTATCTTTTCAGCTTGTAGGTCATAAAATTGATAAAATGACAAAAGCGGCGCAAATTGTAGCGCCTTATGCCAGCATGATTGATATAAATTGCGGCTGTCCGGTTAAAAAAGTTGTTGTTTCGGGGGATGGTTCCGCTATGATGAAAACCCCTCAATTAGCTTGTGAAATTGTTCAATCAATTATTGAAGCAACAAAACTTCCCGTAAGTGCTAAATTTCGCCTTGGCTGGACAAGTCAGGAAGAAAATTATATCGAATTTGCAAAAGCATTAGAAAAGGCGGGGGTTTCTTTTGTAACGCTTCACTCGAGAACTCGTTCTCAAATGTATCAAGGGAGTGCTGATTGGTCTAAAATTAAACTTTTGGTTGATGAATTATCAATTCCTGTTTATGCTAATGGTGATATTAAAACAATTCAAGATGCTAAAAATTGTCTTGAAATGACAGGTGCCAAAGGGGTTTCAATAGGCAGAGGCATAATGGGCGATTTTACTTTGCCTTATAGAATTGAAAAATATATTGAAACAAAAGAAGTTATCTCTGAACCTGATTTAATTAAAAGAATTGAAATGCTTAAAGAACATTTGCACCTTGAAGTTGAGCATATGGGTGAAAAAAACGGTGTAAAATTTATGAGAAAATTTTATAATTATTATATTTCCTCAACAAGAAATGCTTCAAAATATAGAAGTGCATTGGTTACATTGGAAACAGAAAAAGAAATTTTGGAAGTTTTGGATGAAATTTTATCTATATATACTGCAAACGCTTGATGATACTCTATATTGCGGAATTGCTAAGGATGTTTTAGCTCGTTTTGAAGCTCATAAAAATAAAAAAGGGGCAAAATATACTATTTCTCATAAACCTAAAGAAATTGTATATGTAGAAGAATTCGAGGATAAATCATCAGCCTTAAAAGAAGAATACAGGATAAAAAAGACTCTATCAAGAGAGCAAAAGCTCGATATTATAAATAAAAATAAAGAGAAAACAAAAGAAATTTTAAATTCTTTAGAAAAAAATTTTTTATAGTGTTGACAAAAGTTTTTTCATGTGATACAATAGAAAAAATTTGAAAATCGGTTAGGGATTGGAAAATTTTTAAAACCAAGTGATTTGATTTTTTTTTGACCAAATCAAGTATGAGTAAAATAAGTTAGTGCCTTCCTTTTAGGGCGAATTGGCATGATTATCTAGTGTAGAAAGTGTGAAGATTATGACGATTAAAGCAATTACAGTAACCGAACCGAAAAGAAATAATCACAGCGTAATACTTCCTGCAGCAATTGGCGCAGCAACAGGTGCTGCCGCTCGTTATGTTCTGCCGACAAGAGCAGAATTAGCAAAGATTTTAAACAAAGAAACAGTAGATTCGTTTGTTTCTTCAGCTGCCATGACAGCTCGTTCTTCAAGCCGTTCTATTTTGAAATATGGCGGAATAGGCGCTTTGATAGCCGGTGTTGGCGCGGTATTGGTTAATGCGTTTACACCTCAAGCTAAAGCAAAACAATCAGCAGAGTATTCTAAATACGGTGCTGTTATTGATGCTCCTATTGATAGCGCGTATGCTATGATATGGTATGAAGATAACGAAGAGTAAAATCGATACAAGTATTTATTTTGTTTATAAAAATCCCCGAAATTAAGTTTTCGGGGATTTTATCTTTATTACGCTTGCATATCGTTTAAAGTTTTTCTAATGGCTTGTTTATCTTCATATTGTTGAACAATTTTACCTTGATCGAATAGGCCCTTATTTTGTATCATATTTCCAATTAAACCTGTTAATACAGCACCTGTAGCTAAAACAGCTTTAGCCGGTGTAGGAAGTGCTTTTACCCAAGATGCTGCTTTTTTGGCATAGGGTGCTGCAAGTTCTGTTAACTTTTTAAATGTGTCTGTTTCTTTTATTGCATTTGCTGCTTTTTTAGCAACTGAAGAAATTGAATTTTGTAATGCGCTTGAATTTTTAACTGCATTTGTTGCTGCAAATGTTGCGCCAACACCTGCTGCTAGGGCAGCTGTTGATTTAAGATTTGTTCCGACAATATTTTTACCTGTTGAAACTGCTAAATTTGCTCTGTCTTCAACTCTTGCTACATTATTTGATAAAGCACCTGAAGTGATAAGACCTGTTGTTAAATTCATAGTTAGTAATCTCCTTCTATTTTTTCCGTATAACTAGTATGCAATTATGTTTTTATAAAGTATTTT